>CAZPHG010000011.1:4494-12335 GCA_964586585.1 uncultured bacterium
AAAGAAACATCCTTTAAAGACAATTTTTTATTATATTTCAACAGGTCTCTTAATTTCTGCGAATACTCTTTCATTGTAAGACGGCAGCCTCCTGCGGGGCAGGAATAATCGCTTTCTTTAATTTTCAATTCATCGGCAAGTTTATATTGATTTTTTCTTGATCTGCCTTGAATTGAAAGAAGAGTTTCTCTATTTATCCAACCTTTTTTCTCGGGAATTGTTTGCGAAAGCAAACTTGCTGAAAGCGGACGCACAATCAATCCATGTAACCCGGATTCGTTTTCAATTAATTTCATTGCCCTCATATTTTGTGACATCGGTCTTTGTCCAAGCACCTCTCCGGTTATAATAAAATCAGCTTTTTCCTCTTGCATAATTTGCTTTGCTTTTTTAAATTTATAAATTCTACAATCAATGCAGGGGTTCATATTTTTACCATATCCGTATTTCGGCGATGCAATTACTTTAAGATAATCCTCATCCATAAATTCAGTTCTATAAGAAAGATTTAATACATCTGCTGTTTTTTCAGCGAAACTTTTACTTACGCAGCCGGAATTGCACAAACAAAAAGAACTGGTAAAGTGAAGGCATACAATCTCCAAATTAAGTTCATTCATCATATGGGCGACAAGAGTTGAATCTAATCCTCCGGAAAGAAGAAGTATTGCTTTTTTATTAGACATTTTTCCGTACCTCCGCGGTATTCTTTCCGAAAACGCAAATTGTAATCGGCGGATACACCGTCTTCCAACTGCCCAATAAATTTGGCAATTCTCCTCTCTTTTGGTATCCCCAAGGGGATTTGAACCCCTGTTGCCGGGATGAAAACCCGGTGTCCTAGGCCAGGCTAGACGATGGGGACACACATAATAATAAATTAGTTTATAATAAATTTTAAAAAATTGTCAAATTTTTTCACAGGAAGAACATTCGCAATCCTGAATATCTACTTCGCAATAAGTACATTTACATTTTTCTTGAATTTCTGATTTTGTTGTTTTTTTGCTTAAATAATCTTCTATTGCTTTATGAAGCGCATCCGCGCCGAGATTTGAGCAGTGAAGTTTATTTTTAGGCAATCCGCCAAGTTCTTCGGCGACATTTTTATTGGAAATCTTTATTGCTTCCTCTACAGTTTTACCTATACTCATCTCGCTTATCATACTTGAAACCGCAATAGCAGCTCCGCAGCCAAAAGTTTTAAATTTAACATCTTTCAAACGATTATCTTCTACTTTTATATAAAATTCCATAATATCACCGCAAACAGGGTTGCCTATTTTTCCGATTCCATCGGCGTTTGGAATTTTCCCAACATTTTTCGGATGACTAAAATGCTTCATAACCTTTTCACTATACATAACAACCTCCATTATTATTTATTTATATGATTTACTTAAAAATTTTCTAAAAAGATTATATAAATTGTAACAAAAAAATCAATTTTTCAGTTTTTTATAGCAATTATGTTTGGACAGCGATGGACATCAGCGAATATTTCTGCTTTCCGACAATTAAAACATCCGCTCCGTTTTTATTTATTCTTTTATAGTTGATATTTTTTAATTTCAGATTTTTTATGGCGATTTCCGCAATATCCGAAATTTCACCCATGCCCGCAATCTTAAAACTCCTTTCACCTGCAAGATATTTATTCCTTATTTCATTTTGTATATTTTGTTTAATCATAGCAAGTTCTCTTATTGTTTTTTGAGTGTAGAAATATGTTTTGCGCATTTTTTCAGAAAAACCTTTGGAAGTCAGTAAATACTTCACTTTGTTTTTGTTCAATCCATAAGTTTTGATATACCCCTGCTTTATGAGACGCCGCAGACAGAGATTGATCATACCCAAAGAAATATTAAGTTGCATTGCAAGTTTTCGCTGAGAAGCAACCTCGCCGGATTCTACCGCCACAAGTAATCGGTATTCTTTTTCAGTCATATCAATTGTATTATTCATTTACAACCCCTAACCATTATAGCATTTCACTTATTTATGTCAAATTTGACATAATATAGACTTTTTTATATATTTTTCATTATAACTATGAGCGAAATGAAAAAATATTTAGGAGCAAACTCGGATATTGCTAAAAAAATTGTAAATTACGAATACCGCCCCCAACAGGTTGCTATGGCTGATGCGGTTCGCCATGCTATTTTAACTAAAAAGCATCTTCTTGTAGAGGCAGGTTGTGGTGTCGGAAAAAGTTTTTCATATCTTATTCCCTTTATTCTTTGGGCAGCAAAAAAAAAAGAAAACCGAGTTGCAATCTCAACTTATACCATAACACTTCAACAACAACTAATAGAAAAAGATATTCCTTTTCTTAAAAAAAGTCTCAATATGAATTTTAATGCAGTACTCTGTGTGGGAAGCGAAAATTATTTGTGTCTGAATCGAATGAATTCCATATTGCAAAATCGCCTTTTAGATACTCCCGAAGAAGCGCATCAGCTGCAGGAAATATTTAAATGGTCTTCTTCCACAAAAGATGGTCTAAAATTAAATATTGATTTCAATGTCTCTTCTTCCCTTTGGAGTGATGTATGTAGAAATTCAGATATATGTTTTGAAAAAAAGTGTTCTTATTTTAATACTTGCTTTTATTTCCACTCAAGAAAACAGCAAAGTAAAGCAGATATACTCATCCTTAATCATCATTTGTTATTTAGCGATGCCGCCTCCACCTGGAACTTATTCCCAAAATATGAAGCAATTGTATTTGACGAGGCTCACAATATAGAAAATATCGCATCGGATATTTTAGGCAGTAAAGTATCTATGTTTGGTGTGAAATATCTTCTTTCAAGAATACATAAAGCAAAATCAAGCCGCTATCTCTTAAAAAAATATAAACAAATTCCAACAAAAATCCGAAAAAATATCATTGATGCCGTAACACAAGCGAGAAAACAAACGGATATATTTTTTGAACAGGTGCTTGACGAATTTCCTTCGCAAAATATAACTCACAGATTAACCAGTACCGGGAGCGGACATTCCGCCTCAAAAATATTTGACAACTGTCTTTCGGATTCATTACTTCAACTTTCATCTGTCCTTTCTTTCAGCGTCGGAAAAGTTAATAATATAGATACCAAAACAGAACTTCTCTCATATTCTAAAAGATGTAAAATTATTGCAAATGAATTAAAATCAATACTCTCCCGAAAATCAGAAAATTATGTTTATTATATTGATATAAAAACAAAACGCAGACGTGTTTATTGCTCTTTCAATGCTACACCGATTAATATATCAGAACTAATGGAAAAATTCATATTCAATCACAAAAAACCGGTGATAATGACTTCCGCCACGCTTACTATCAATAATTCTTTTGATTTTATAAAAAAGCGGTTAGGTATTTCATCTACTCTTGAAATACAATTGGATTCACCGTTTAATTATAAAACCAATGTTCTTTTATATGCGCCGGGCGATTTGCCTGATCCGGCTTATGCGTATGATAAATTTCAAAAAGAACTATCTGACAGAATAAGCGAAATACTTGAAATTACAAAAGGCAGAACATTTATACTTTTCACTTCTTTTGCTTCATTAAACAATGTTGCCGAAAATCTTACTGATAGGTTTAATAATATCAATTTTCTAATTCACGGAGAGTTGCCGCGAAAACAGTTGCTGAAAGATTTTGCCGAAAACCAAAACTCCGTACTTCTTGGAACGGCAACATTTTGGCAGGGTGTGGATTTTCCCGGCAGGGCACTTGAATGCGTGATACTTACACGGCTTCCCTTTGCCGTTCCGAGCGACCCGATTGTAGAGGCAAGAATAAATGAAGTAAAAAGAAAGGGGCTTAATGCTTTTATAAATTATCAGGTACCTGTTGCGGCGCTGTTTTTTAAGCAGGGGTTCGGAAGATTAATCCGCCATAGAAATGATTTCGGTATAGTTGCAATACTTGATCCAAGAGTAAAAACAAGAAAATACGGTTCTATTTTTATAGATACGCTTCCTCAATGTAGAGAAGTCAAAGATATTGAAGAACTTTCTCAAAAATATAAACTATTGAAAGAAAAATCATTTTGACAAAAACAACAAATACAATACTAAAAAAATCAGCAGCAATTACGCTTTCGGATATGGAAATATTTGTATTTCCGGAATTAATATACAGCCTTATACTGGCAAATATTATGTCACCTGTCATTTGGAAATGGCGTAATAAAAAATGGTTTGACGGTATTGAAAAAAAATCTCCTTTAAACCGTATAATCCGCTTAAAGCAGTATATAATGGAAAATTATACATTTAATCTTGACCTTGAAACATGGGGACTCACCACACAGGAAAAAGAAATGGAGCGATTTACCTCTTTTATAGATAAAGATATACTAAAACAATCTAACGCGCTTTTTGGATACGAAGGCGATAAATATTATTTTGATATAGATATAAGAACGCATTTTGGACTGGATAAATATTCAAAAAATATCATACCTTATTGGAAAACAGAAACTGTTGAAGCAATGGATGCTTTCAGAAATAAAGCAGATTATACAATGGGCGCCGGCGAATGTGTCTCTCTTTCAGCCCTTTACGCGGCAGCGCTTTTTATCGTAGCCCGCATACCACTTAAAAATATTTTTTTAATAGCTACCCCTCTTCATTCACAAAATTTCGTTATTTCTCCAAGTCCGATACTAACTAATAACCGAAGAATTCTCACAAAAAATATGTGGTTTAACGGAACCATTATTTCAACAAAATCGCGAAGGGCGTTGGAAAACGAAAAAGTAACTATTGTCTCTCACGAATCGGGATATATTCATACCATTTATAAAGATGCGACTATATCGCTTAATGATTACTCTTTCTTTCGCAAGAACCTTAAAAATTTTCTTCAAATTAAACTCACTTCTAAAATTTTAGGAAATTTTTTGCGAAAAAGCCGCAATATGCAGGAATGTATTCAGGTAAAATGGGATTTTCACGGGAATAGTCACTATATCGGACTTGAACGGCTCTTTGATTATGAATTACGAACACCTTATATGATTACTGATGACACGCGAAAACTTTTAATGAATAAAATAGACCCGGAAGAATTTCATACATCTCTTATGCCGAATCGCATTATCCTTAATGAATTGGAAGATTACATTAATAAAAATTCAATAGATTTTTCAAATTATAATGATATTAAATTTCTAAAATCTCAACTTACAATAGATTGTCTGAAAACATCTGAATTTATAATAAATTTAAAAAATTTCTGTATTACATCGCCGGCGTTGCCCGATGAAAAGAAAAAAATATTTTCTTCCACAAAATCTTTAGGTATCATAGTTGATATGTCAAGAAATGAAATAATAAAACAGCTTGAAGATATATCTATTCAAAACGAAACTGCTCGGCTTGCCTTTTACTCATTCAGGGATTTTCACAGAACAGACCCATTGCCTTTTCTTTTAGCGGCTTTAGAAAGAAATCCTGTTTCAATAAATGCTTTTATCAATAAAGATATTGATGAGATTACAAATGAAATTGATAATTTCAAAAATGAATCCATTTACAGTGAAGATTATCGTCTTGCCCAGCCGGATGAGGTGTTTAATTTTCAGGCAGGAGACGGCATTGAAAAAGCGTTACTTCTCGCTAATATACTAAAAAATTCTAAAAAAACAGACCTCTCCTGTCTAATAAGTATTGAAATTTTAAACGGAAAGGTATTTTTACGCTATGGTAAATCTGAAAATCTTTTAAAATTTGCTACTAAAAAACAAATGAAAAATCAACTCTGGAAAATAAATGAAATATCTTGTAAAATTATTTAACTATAAAAATCTCCCACTCTGAGCAGAGGAAAGGCACCCGTGGCCTCTGAAAAATTCAAATTCTTCGTTCACCTTTCCCCATATTCTCTATTTTTCGTCAGCCACTTATGTTTTTATCTGTCGTTTCTGTCTGTACGCGGACGAGCTTCATTGACCTTAACCTGACGACCTTTAATATCTTTGCCGTTAATCGCCTCTATTGCTTTTTTTCCTTCTTCGTCGTTAGACATTTCTACAAAAGCAAAACCTCTTGATCTGCTGGTGTATTTATCTTTTATTACACTGGCAGAATCCACTTTTCCAAACTCTTCAAACGCTTTCTGTAAATCCTCGTCTGAAACCCCCCAAGCCAAATTACCTACATAGATGTTCATCATCTACTCCTTTTTTTACATCCCCCCGCTTCTTCTTTTTTCATCTCCACCTCGGAGATAAAATCTAATATCTATAATACTTTTGTTTTGCTAAAAGCGCCGCACCCCACGCGCCCATCATATCTTTATGCGGCGGAACAACAACAGAGCGGCCAAGTATTTTCTCAAACGCACTAACTACAGCACTGTTATTAGCAGTGCCGCCCTGAAAAACAATATGATTTCCAATACGGCGGTTTTCCACAACTTTATTGAGATAATTCATAGCTATGGAATAAGCAAGCCCCGCACATAAATCACTGACAGCAACGCCTTGTTTTTTATAATAATCCAATGAGTTTTGCATAAAAACCGTACATCTTTCTCCTAATTCTGCAGGTTGATCCGATTGAAATGCAAGAGTTTCAAATTCACCCTTAAAAAGATCAATGTTCATTCTTTCCGACTGCTCTTCTAAAAAACTTCCGGTACCAGCAGCACATGCATTATTCATATTAAAATCTTCTACCACGCCTTTTTTAAGATAAATATATTTAGAATCCTGTCCTCCTATTTCAAATATTGTATCTACATCTTTATATATATTGCTTATTCCGGTTGCGTGCGCGGTAATCTCATTTTTAATTACATCCGCGCCAAAAATTTCTCCTATAAAATAACGACCGCTTCCGGTAATACCGCTTAAAAGCGTATTTAATTTGCCTTTTAAAAATTTATTGATACTACCAAAACTTTTTCTCACAGCGTTTATCGGATCACCCGCTGTCGGAAGATAATGTTTCAGAAGTATGTCTCCTTTTTCATCCGTTATTATAATATTGGTGCTCACAGAACCAATATCAACGCCAAGAAATATATCATAATCCTTTTTTGTGTCTATATCTGCTCTAATAGAAATAAATTCCATTCCATGTTTGAATACTTCTTTATACATGGAAACATTATTAAAAATTTTTCTTTTTTCATCATTATAATCTTTAGTAAGTTTAGAAAGAAATTCAGATGAAGAATAAATTTTTTCGGTATTTATATCTTCTTTAAGCAAAGATAAATCAAATTTTTCAGTAGGAAGCGATTCAAGCATTGTAATTGCCGCTCCAAAAGCACCGCTATACGGATTGATATCCGGCACAAATATCTCCGGACACTTCAAAGTTTTTTTCAATGCCGCAAGCATAGATTTACTATTTGCCATCCCGCCTACAAAAGCAATAGGCGGATAAAAATTTTTTCCTTTTGAAGTATTACTTTTATAACTTCGCGATAGCGCTTCATAGAGCCCCATACAAATATCTTTTTTCGGTGTACCTTTTTGTTGATTATGTATCATATCGGATTTAGCAAAAACACTGCATCTTCCTGCAATACGGGCAGGATTTTCCGATTCAAGCGCCAAAGTTGAAAATTCTTCAATATTCATTGAAAGTCTGCTTGCCTGCTGATCGACAAAACTTCCTGTTCCTGCTGCGCATTCACCGCTGATTGCAAAATTAATTATTTCGCCGTCATCTCCGAGAAAAATATATCTGCTGCTTGAACCGCCTATATCTATCACAGTGCGGGTAGAAGGATTTGTCTTATGAATACCATTTGCCTGCGCAACTATCTCTTCAATATAAGGAACATTCCATATAGAAGAAATATGCACACTATCTAC
>CAZPHG010000012.1:0-12197 GCA_964586585.1 uncultured bacterium
CCATCATTTTTACCCCTATCTATATTAAAGCGGGTAAAATAATTCTCTGCCAAATGTATAATAATTCTGCTACTCAGAAGATTATTTATAGGAATAGCGGCATAATCATCGGACAACAGTTCCTTAAAACCAAATCGTTTTTTTAATTGAGTATGTCTGCTTTTTAAATAATTAAAATCTTTGTATTTTTTTTTTATCCTTAAAATTTCGGTTTCTAATTCTTCTATTTTAGATGTGCTATCCATAAGTTTTTTAGCGCGGCGGCTGCCTAAAACTAACATTTTTTCAGGTAATTCTATTAAATTATTTACGGGAAAAAATATTAACCGAACAACTACATTTTTTAAGATATTTAATTCAGAAAATGTATTTAAAAATAGGAACGCGGTACTTACTGATAAAAGTAGTATAAAAACTCCTCTATTATATTTAGTCATATTTTTTTATTTATGGAAGAAAATAGCAGTGATAATGATAATTGCTAATTAAAAGTTTAAACTCTGTGATTTTTTAAGAAGTTCCATCTGTTCAAGATATCTCCCGGTGCCCATAACCACACAATTCATAGGTTCTTCGGCAATATGAACAGGTAATTCGGTTGTGTCTCTTATTAAATCCGCTAGCCCGCCAAGGAGCGCGCCGCCGCCGACAAGAACAATTCCTCTGTCAACTAAATCTGCGGAAAGTTCTGCGGGTGTATCGCTTAAAGTAGATTTAATAACTTTCACTACTTCTTTCATCGAATTCTGCAGAGCTTCTCTTATATCGTCTGTTGTTATATTTACAACTTTCGGTAATCCTGTTATCATATCTCTTCCTTTTATTTCCATTTCTTTTATTTCAGAATCAGGACAAACAGAACCAATTTTTATTTTTGCTTCTTCAGCAGTTCGCTCACCAACTATTAGATTTTCTTTTTCTTTAAAATAATCAATTATCGCCATATCAAAATCATCGCCTGCAATTCTTATTGCATTCATTAAAACCATTCCGCCAAGTGAAATAACTGCTACCTCTGTTGTTCCTCCTCCTATATCAACAATCATATTTCCTGCCGGTTCGTGTACAGGCAAATCCGCTCCTATAGCTGCTGCCATCGGCTCTTCTATGGTAAATACTTCTCTGGCACCGGCACGTTCTGCCGACTCTCGCACTGCCCTTCTTTCAACTTCCGTGCAGGCAGACGGCACGGATATTACTATTCTCGGATAAAGCAATCCGCGGCGGAGTTGGACTTTTTTTATAAAATATCTTATCATTTTTTCTGTGGTTTCAAAATCTGCTATAACTCCGTGTTTTAGAGGTCGAACTGCGACTATATTGGAAGGCGTCCTGCCGAGCATTCTCTTGGCATCTACTCCCACCGCTAATACTTGATTATTGTCTTTATTTATTGCTACAACCGACGGCTCTCTAAGCACAATACCCCGGCCTTTTACATAAACTAAAACATTTGCGGTACCCAGATCAATTCCCATATCATTTGAAAATAAATCTAATAAGAAATTAAACATCTATTATCTCTAAAATACAATTTTCTCTTGAGTCGCCTATTCGGACACCTACTCTTATCATTCTGGTATAACCGCCCTGTCTTATTTTATTTGCTGGGGCTATATTTTCAAATAATTTTTTCACTCCTTTTACCGGAAGTTTTTTCGAAGCATATCTTCTATTTTCAACAGAATCTTTTTTTGCTTTTGTAATAAGTTTTTCAACTTTTACTTTTATTACTTTCGCTAAAGATACTGAAGTTGTTATTCTTCCTCTGTCAATAAGATGATATGTAAGATTTCTTATATTTCGCTTAACTTTTAAGTTCAAGGTTAGCACCTCTTTCTTTATTTATTCTATCTAACATAAGTTTTATTTCATCAACGGATTTCGCTCCCATTTTTTCAATTTCTTGAATATCCACTATAGATTTTTTCAATAAATCGCCTATTGTATTTATATTTTCTTTTTTTAATATGTTTTTTATTCTTACGGAAATTTTCAAAATTTCTATCGGTTCGTCTTTAATTTCCTCTTCTTTTTTGATTTCAACAGCTAATCCTTTACTAAATTCTATTTCTTCTATATCGGGAAGTTCAAATATTTTCAGCGTCTCAGATAATACTTGAGAGGCATAAGCAACCGCCTCTTTTGGCTTTACGCTTCCGTCTGTCCATACTTCAAAAACAAGACGGTCATAATCCGTTGCCTGTCCTACTCTGACATTTTCCACTATATATTTCACTTTTTTGACAGGTGTAAATGCCGCGTCAATCGGTATTTCTCCTATTGCGATTTTATCCTGCCGTTCCGAAGCAAAACGATACCCGCGCCCGCGCTCAACAGTAGTTTCAATTGAAAGTTTTATTCCTTCCGAAAGAGTTGCTATATGAACTTCCGGGTTAAGTATTTTCATTCCTTCGTTAAGTTTAAATTCTTTTCCTGTAATTTCAGTTATACCATTTGTTTCAAGAATAATTTTCTGTTTTTCTTCAGAATCAATTTTAAACCTAAGCTGCTTCAAATTAAATATTATTTCCAAAACATCTTCTTTTACTCCTTTTATAGAAGAGTATTCATGGCTTGCGCCTTTTATTTTAACTGATGTTATTACTGCGCCTTCTAACGAAGCAAGGATAACTCTCCTTAAAGAATTTCCTATGGTATGTCCGTAACCTTTTTCAAATGGCTCACAGAACATCTTAGCATAATTATCAGTTGCATTTAACCACTCTATTTTCCGGGGAAGCTGAAAATCTTTAAACTTCATATTATTTTTCTCCTACTTACTATATAATTCAACTATAAGGTTTTCTTTTATATCTCCGCCTGCAAGGGTTACTTCCTCCCGCGTAGGCTGTCTTTTCATGATACCTTCCATCTTTGAGAAATTAAATTTCAGCCAGTCCGGAGGTGTTTGACTATTTTTTTCAAGCGAATTTTTTATACTTTCAAAATCGCTGCTTTTTTCTTTAACGGTTATCTTATCGTTTTTTCTTACTATATAAGAAGGTATATTACATATTTTCCCGTTAACCTTAAAATGACGATGTCCCACAAACTGCCTTGCCTGAGGAATAGAAGAAGCAAACCCAAGTCTTCGGACAACATTATCAAGTCGGCATTCAAGTTTTATCAAAAGATTTTGACCGGTAGCGCCTTCTTCTTTTTCCGCCTTTTTAAAAAATATGAGAAACTGCTTTTCCGTCATAAAAACTGATCTTTTTACACTTTGTTTTTCTCTAAGCTGTACGCTGTATTCTGTCTCTCTTGTGCGCCGCTTTCCATGAAAACCAGGCGGATAATTCTTCTTATCCAAAGAACACTTTGCTGTTATGCAACGGCTACCTTTAAGAAAAAGTTTCTTTTTTTCCCTCCTACATAACTTACATACCGCATCTCTATATCTTGACATAAATAATTCCTTTCATTAACAACCCCTATACCCGTCTAGGTTTCGGAGGACGGCAGCCATTATGAGGAATTGGAGTTACATCCTGTATGGATATTATATCAAGTCCGGCTGCCTCCATACTTCTTATAGCCGTTTCTCTTGAAGAACCCGGACCTTTTACTATTACTTTTACTCTGCATACTCCGTTATTTTTTATAGCTTTTTTTGTTGCTTCGCGGGCGGCAAGTCCTCCGGCATATGCGGTACCCTTTCTTGACCCTTTCATTCCGACACCGCCGGCTGATGCAAAAGTTAAAACATTACCTTCATTATCAGTTATGGAAACTATTGTATTGTTGAAAGTGCTTTTAATGTATGCAACTGCCGATTCAATTTTTATTCTTCTTTTTTTGTTTGTTTTTTTTTGTATTTTTTTCATCTATTTTTTCTTTCCTCCAACACTTCTGCGTTTCCCTTTTTTAGTCCTTGCATTTGTTTTAGTTCTCTGCCCCCTCAAAGGAAGTCCTCTTTTATGTCGTAATCCGCGGTAACTTCCGGTCATTTTAAGTCTTTCTATATCTTCCCTTATAATTCTTCTAAGCTCGCCTTCAACTTTATATTCTGAAATATTTTTCTGAATACTGTCTATCTCGTTTTCTGTTAAATCTCTGATTCTTTTTTCACAATCCACTGATGATTTTTTAAGAACATCAAGCGCGGTCTTCTTACCTATTCCGTATATATAAATCAGTCCTATTTTAACTTTTTTTTCTCTTGGTAAATTTATTCCTGCAATTCTTGCCATATTAAAATTTCCTTTTTATATTTTTATATTATCCTTGCCGCTGTTTGTGACGGGGATTTGTACATATTACTCTGATTACACCTTTTCTTTTTATAACTTTACAATTTGAACACATAGGTTTTACCGATGCTCTAACTTTCATTTTTCCACCTTCTTTAACCTGTATGTAATACGGGCACGGGAAATATCATATTTTGAAATTTCCATTCTCACTCTATCACCAAGAAGTACTCTTATATATCTTACTCTCATTTTTCCTGAAATATGAGCAAGAACATCGCCGCCGCTGTCAAGTTTAACCTTAAACATCGTATTCGGCAATGCTTCTGTCACCACTCCTTCAACTTCTATTATATCTTCTTTCATTGTAAAACATTTGTAAGGCATTTAAAGCCTTTTTCCGTAATTGCGATAGTATCTTCAAAATGAGAAGAAAGACTTCCATCTTTTGTCTCAACAGTCCAGCCGTCTTGTTTTGTATTTATTTCATATCTGCCAATCGTTAACATCGGTTCAATAGCAAATACCATACCAGATTTAAGAATCATCCCCGTATTTTTCTTTCCGAAATTAGGAATATGTGGCGATTCGTGAAGTTTCTTTCCGATACCGTGTCCCACAAGATCTCTGACTACATTAAAACCTGAATTTTCCGCAACCCGCTGGATTGACCAGGATATATCATGTAATTTATTCCCCACCTGCATCTTTGACATCCCTGCTTTAAGAGCTTTCTTTGTAACTTCTATCATTTTCTGCGTTTTTTTTTTCACAACACCAACTCCTGTGGTAAAAGCCATATCTATATAAAATCCGCGCCATATTCCGCCAAGGTCCACGCTTATAATATCGCCATCTTTTAATATTCTGTCCGCTGATGGAATTCCATGAACTATTTCATCATTTATGGAAGTGCATATCGTTGCCGGAAATTTGTTATAATTCAAAAATGCCGGATTTAATTTCTTTTTCTTAAATAGCCGCTTTGCATTGTCTTCTAATTCTAAAGTGCTTATATCGGCTCTTATCAAACTTTTTAATTCTTTGCAAATTTCAGTTAACAACTGCCCGCCATAATACATAATATTAATATCATCGCGGCTTTTTAATTCAACCATTTTATTTGATAAAAATGCAAATCAATTTCTAATATAAGGTTTAATTTCTTCAAAGATCGCTTCAATAGAACGACTGCCATCTATTTTTTTTAGAATTTTTTTATTTAAATAATATTCTATCAGCGGTTTTGTTTCTCTAATATAATTTTTTATTCTTATTTTAACAGTTTCATAATTATCATCTTCTCTAAATTGAAGCAACCCGCCGCATTCGGGACACTTTTCTGATAAATTTTTATTCATATGAATATTATATTGTGATTTGCAATCGGCGCACATCCGCCGGCCGCTTAATCTCATTGCCGCCTCGGAGGAAGAGAGAGTTAAATAAAAAACCGTATCTATATTTGCAATTTTTTCCAACTCCCACGCCTGATTTAAAGTGCGCGGAAACCCGTCAAGAATATATCCGTTTAAAGCATCCTGCTGCTCAATTCTCTCTTTTACTATCTCTACAACCAACTCATCAGCAATTAATCCGCCTTCATTCATTATTTTTTTTACTTTTAACCCTAATTCTGTTTCGCTTTTTACAGTATCTCTAAAAATATCTCCTGTTGATATATGAGGTATCTTTAAATATTCTGCAATGTTTTTTGCCTGAGTTCCCTTGCCGGCGCCGACAATTCCGAGCATTACAATATTCATCTTTAAATATTCATTAGGAATTGGGAGCGGTTCTCAATTCTTTGCGCCGAAAGGCAACGCAGTATCTGAATATTTACATTCATCTCAAAGAGCGACCTTTAAGCCGTCCCTTTTTCATAAAACCTTCATATTGTCTCATTATCAGATGTGACTCAAGCTGGCTCATTGTATCCAGCGCTACACCAACTACAATTAAAAGCCCTGTGCCTCCAAAGAAAAACGGAGCCCTAAAAAGTTGCCCAAAATATTCCGGCATTACTGCAATACAAACTACAAATATTGCGCCAACAGTAACTATTCTAGTTAAAATTTTATCAATATAATCCGCCGTAGGCTTTCCCGGTCTTATTCCTGGTATAAATCCGCCCCATTTTTTCATATTTTCTGCGATATCTCTTGGATTAAAAGTTATAGCGGTATAAAAGAAACAGAAAAAAACTATTAAAGCTGCATAAAATAAAGTTCTTGGAAGATAACCCGGCCTTAAATAATGGCTTATCATGCCAACAATAGGAGAATCGGGGAAAAATTGCATAAGTTGAAGCGGAAGTAACATTACTGCCATTGCAAATATAACTGCTATAACCCCCGACTGATCAACTTTTATCGGAAGATAAGTTGACTGCCCTCCATACATTTTTCTTCCTACAACCTTTTTGGCGTATTGAACAGGTATTCTTCTCTGTCCCTGCTCTACAAAAACAACAAAAGAAGTAATAATAACAACAATTATTAATAAAAAAAGAGCCCCAAATAAAGATATTTCTTCAATTCTTACCATTCTTACAACATTATTTATCCCGGCCGGAATTGCCGATACTATACCTGCAAATATTATAAGAGAAATTCCATTACCTACACCTGATTCTGTTATTTGTTCTCCAAGCCACATTACAAATATCGTGCCTGCTACCAATGTGACAACCGTCATAAGTTGAAATCCAACACCAGGATCCTTTACAACACTTATACCGCCTGCTTCCATTGCCTGCATCCAAAAAGTAAGACCAAATCCCTGAACAATTGCTATTAAAACAGCCATATATCTTGTAATCTGATTTATCTTTTTTCTTCCTGCTTCTCCTTCTTTTGATAATTTTTCAAGATAAGGTACAGTTGTTCTAAGCAAACTCATTATTATTGAAGCGTTGATAAAAGGCATTATGCCAAGCGCAAAAATTGAAAGCCGCCCTAATGCACCACCTGAAAACATATCAAGAAAACCTAAAAGAGTTCCTGCCTGCGCTTCAAAAAAAATTTTTAACGCTGCAATATTAACTCCGGGTACGGTAATTGACGCTCCAAGCCTGTAAACTGCAAGAACTCCAAGAGTAAAAAGAACTTTTTTTTTAAGTTCCTGAATTTTAACTATATCACCAAAACCTCTAATCATTTAATCTATACTCCACCGGCTTTTTCTATTTTTTCCTTTGCACCACGAGATAAATAACAGCCGGATATTGTAAACTTTTTTGAAATATCACCTTTTCCTAAAATTTTTACAGGATATTTTCCTTTTATAAGTTTTACTTTTTTTAAACTTTCTGCAGTTATTTTACTGTTATCTTCAAATTTATCATGTAATTGCCCGACATTTACAATTTCAAAATTTTTCTTAAATTGCGCATTAGAGAAACCTCTTTTCGGCATTCTTCTGACCAAAGGCATTTGTCCGCCTTCAAAACTCACTTTCCTGGAATTTCCCGAACGATGACCGCTTCCTCCTCTTCCGCGCCCGCAACTCCTGCCGTGACCGGAAGCCGCTCCGCGACCTTTTCTTGTCTTTTTAATGTTAGAACCGGCAGCAGGTTTTAAGGTATCAATGGTTAATTCTTCAACAATATTATTTTCTATAGAAGTCATAATTCTTTTTCCTCTTTTCCTCTTATTTTAGCTATATAACTTTTTCTTCGAACATTTTTTAATCCGTCAATAGTAGCACATACAACATTTATAGGATTGCGGGAACGTAGACATTTTGTAAGTATATTTTTTACTCCGCAAGCAATAAGCACAGCTCTTGCAGGTCCACCGGCTATTACGCCTGTTCCTTCTCCGGCCGGTTTTAATATAATTTCCGCACCGCCGTATTTTCCGACAATTGTATGAGGTATAGTAAAATCATCAGTCAGAAAAACTTCCTGCATATTAAGTTTTGCTTTTCCTATTGCTTTTTCTATTGAAAGACGAACATCTTTTGCCTTCCCGATAGCCATCCCTACCATACCGTTACCGTTACCAACAACAGCAATAGTAGAAAAACCAAATCTTTTACCACCTTTAACTACTTTAGCAACTCTATTAATTTTTACAATTTTTTCTATAAACTCTTCTTCAGAAATATTTTTTTCAATCATTAAAATTTTAATCCTTCGTTTTTTGCACTTTCGGCAACTTTTTTTACATTTCCGTGATACTTAAATTTTCCTCTGTCAAAAATAATTTGAGATATTTTTTTCTTTTTAGCTTTTTTTGCAATCAATATTCCTATCGCTTCCGCCAAAGCCGACTTGCTCTGTTCTTTTTTCTCTTTTATTTCTTTAGAAAGAGAAGATACTCCCGTTATTGCCTTATTATTAAAATCATCTATAATCTGCGCGTATATATGTTTATTTGAATGAAAAACCCGAAGCCGCGGCCTTCCTTCTTTTCCTTTTATTTTACTCATTTTCCTGCCCCTGAAAAACCGCCGCCGACAGCGGATTTTCCTGCTTTCTTTTTAATATTTTCATCTTTATATCTTATTCCTGCGCCTTTATATGGTTCGGGTGGTTGAATAGCCCTTATTTCAGATGCAACTTCGCCTACTTTCTGCTTATCTATTCCTGATATTTCTATTATATTTTTTTCAACCTTTATTTCAATACCATTCGGTATTTCATATACTGCTGAATGAGAAAATCCTATATCTAAAATAAGTTTTGTTCCCTGAACTTTAGCTTTTTTCCCTCTACCTACAATTTGTAAACTCTTTTTAAACCCTTCGTGAATACCTAACACCATATTATAAATTATCGTTCTCGCTAATCCATGAAGCGGTTTTAATTTATCATTACTACTTGAAACAACAATTTTATTCTCATTAAATTTGACACTTATTCCATCAGGAACAGTATAATCAAGTTTTTTAGAAGATTTTTCAACTGTTATATTTTGCCCGGTTACATTAACATTCATTCCGGGAAATACTTCTATTATTTTTTTACCTACTCTACTCATTTTTTACCACACATACATTAATACTTCGCCGCCAAGATAATTTTTTCTGCATTCTTTATCTGTCATAACGCCTCTTGAAGTTGAAATCAACGCCCTTCCAAGTCCTTCAATAACTTTCGGTAATTGATCTGCATTTACATATTTTCTTCTTCCGGGACGGGATATTCTTTTAATATCTACTATCACCGATTGATTTTTCCCTGTATATTTTAAATATATAGTTAAAATATCCTGTTTGCTATCCTGAATATTTTTATAATTTGCGATATATCCTTCTTCCTTTAAAAGTCGGGATATTTCCTGCTTTATTTTTGATGACGGCAGTTCAATTTTATCTTTGCCGCGCTGAATAGCATTTTTTAATCGGCAAATTAAATCTGCTATAGGATCTGTTACTACCATGATGATTTTACTACTCCCGGTATTTTACCTTCCAATGCAAGTTTTCTAAAACATATTCTGCATAATCCAAAATCTCTGAAATATGACCGCTTTCTGCTGCAAAGATTGCATCTGTTATAATTTCTAACTTTATATTTAGATCCTCTTTTTTGTTTTATTATTAAAGATTTTCTTGCCATAAATTATCTCCCGTTTTCACTCTTTTTTATTTTTCTACAAAAGGAAATCCTAAAAGTTCAAATAATTTTATTGATCTTTCTTTTTGCTTTTTATCAGTCACTACTGTAATATTCATTCCTTTTAACGACTTTATTGTATCCGCATCAATCTCAGGAAAAATTGTTTCATCTATGAGTCCTATGGTTACATTTCCAAACTTGTCAAAACTTCTATTTAAACCGCTAAAATCTCTTATTCTCGGAACAATTACTTTTAAAAATTTTTCTAAAAATATATACATCATTCTTCCGCGTAATGTAACCTTACAGCCTATGGGGTTTCCTTTTCTTAAAGCAAAATTAGAAATAGATTTTTTTGCTTTTATTACTATTGGTTTCTGTCCGGTCATTATCGCCATATGATTTAACGCTTCTTCTAACACTGCCTTATTATCTTTTGCATGTTTGAGTCCCATATTTACCACTATTTTTTCTATTTGCGGAAGCGCATGAAAATTGTCTTCATTAAAAATTTGTTTTAACTCGGGAACAACTTTATCTACATATTTTCTATATAATTTGTTATCTAATTTTTTATACACTATACTACTATCTCTCCGCATTTTTTACAGAGTCTTATTTTTTCACCATCTTGGAGACGATCAAATTTAATTCTTGTCATCTGATTACATTTAGGACATATAATCGCAAGGTTCGATATATGAATAGGTGCCTCTTTTTCTATCACCCCACCAGGATTTTGTCTTGAAGATTTAGAGTGCTTCTTAACATAATTTATTTTTGAAACAAGAGCACTATGGCTATCGGTAAAAATTTTTATAATCTCTCCCTGCTTTCCTTTATCTTCTCCTATTTTTACAACTACTGTATCTTTTTTCTTTATTTTTAACATTTAAACTACCTCGGGCGCCAGAGAAATTATTTTGGTAAAATTCTTTTCTCTAAGCTCCATCGCTATAGGTCCAAAAACTCTTGTCGCACGCGGTTGATTGTTATCATCTATTAAAACTGCTCCATTATCGTCAAATCGAACACTCGTGCCGTCTTTTCTTTTAATAGAAAATTTTGTTCTAACTATAACCGCTTTAACAACCTCGCCTTTTGAAATATCACTGGTAGGTAAAGCAGCTTTTACAGTCCCTACGATAATATCACCCACACTGGCATATTTTCTTCGCGACCCACCCAAAACTTTTATACAAAGCAGTTTCTTTGCGCCGGAATTATCCACAATTTTTAACATAGTTTCTGATTGTATCATATCTTGTTTTGCACTTCCATTACCCGCCATCGTTTCAATTTACTTGTAGGACGGCTTTCTTCTATAATAACTATGTCGCCTTTTTTAGATATTTCTTTTTCATCATGAGCGTAAAATTTCTTTTTTTCTTTCATTACTTTATCATAAAACGGATGCCTAAATTTTCTTTCAGATTCTACAACTCGTGTTTTTTTATTGCTATCGCTCACAACTATTACTTTGATTTTTTTTCTTGATTTTATTTTATATTTATTTTTCATTTTTTTTTTCGCCAATTATTGTAATTATTCTCGAGATGTCTCTTTTTACACCCCTTATCTCAATAGGATTATTCAAAGTTCCCCCAATCTGCTGAAATCTGAACTCCATATGTTTTTTTCTCAAAACATTAAGTTTCTCGTTAAGTTCCACAATAGAATCGTTTCGTAAATCTTTTGCTTTCATTCATACCTTCCTCTTGCGACAAACTTACATTTAATCGGCAGTTTTGCCGCTGCGCGTTTCATAGCAGTCTTAGCTTCATCTTCTACTAAACCTTCTAATTCAAAAAGAATTCTTCCGGGCTTTACAACTGCTACATACATATCCACGTCTCCCTTTCCTTTGCCCATTCTTGTTTCTGCAGGCTGTTTTGTTACAGGAAGATCAGGAAATATTCTTATCCACACTTTGCCGCCCCTTTTCATATATCGGGTTATTGCTACTCTTGCCGCTTCTATTTGTCTCTCCGTTATCCAGGCAGGTTCAACTGCTTTTAGCGCAAATTCGCCAAAATTAACTCTGCTGCCTTTTATTGCTTTTCCTTTTTTTCGACCGCGGTGTTTTTTTCTGTATTTAACTTTATTTGGTCTCAACATTATTTTCTCTTTTTGTCAATATTTCACCATGATAAACCCAAACTTTAACGCCTATATTTCCATAGGTAGTTAGCGCTTCACAAAATCCGTAATCTATATCCGCTCTAATTGTCTGTAAAGGAACACGTCCTTCTTTCATCCATTCTGTGCGCGCAATTTCAGCGCCGTTCAATCGCCCACTTACAGATATTTTAATACCTTTAACTCCTTCGGTAATAGTTCTTGAAATTGCTCTTTTCATAATATTTCGAAATTTCATTTTCTTTTCAAGAGCAACAGCAATATTTTTAGCAATAAGATATGCGTCTATACCGCTTCTT
>CAZPHG010000013.1:0-7691 GCA_964586585.1 uncultured bacterium
GTAAGAGGCGAATTATATGACTAATGTTGTTATTTTAGGTTCAACGGGATCGGTGGGAAGCAGTACTCTTGAAGCGACTTTAAATCTTGAAGAGATAGAAGTATATGGAATATCTGTTCATACTTCTGTGCGGAAAATGCTTTCACAAATTGAAAAATTTCAGCCGCAGATTGCAGTTATAACAGATGAAGATGCTTATAGAAAGCTTGATAAAAAAAGTTATTTAAATACTAAAATATTATCAGGCAGCGAAGGATTAATAGAATTAGTATCTGATGATAAAGTAGATATTGTTGTAAATGCTTTAACCGGCATTGCCGGCTTAAATCCGTTTATCACTGCTCTAAAAGCCGGTAAAAGAGTAGCAGCAGCAAATAAAGAAGCAATAGTAATGGGATGGGAGTTAATAAAAAAATCGGTAAAATATGTAGATCAAATTATTCCTGTTGATAGCGAACATTCTGCTATTTTTCAATTATTGAGAGGCGAAGAAGTTTCAAAAATTTCCCGTATCATAATTACTGCATCAGGCGGCGCAGTTTATAACTGCAAAGATCTTGAAAAAATTACTTTTTCAGATTGTCTTGCTCATCCAAATTGGGATATGGGTGATAAGATTACTATTGATTCTGCGCTACTTTTCAACAAAGGGCTTGAAGTGATAGAGGCGCGCAATCTTTTTGATATTGACTATTCAAAAATAGATGTTTTTATACATCCGCAGTCAATAGTTCATGGTATGGTTGAGTTTAAAGACGGAAGTATTATTTCGCATCTTGCGCCGCCGGATATGAAAATACCTATTCAATATGCTTTAACATATCCTGCAAGACAGAAAACATCGGTAGAGAAACTTAATATAAATTCACTTAGCCGGTTGGATTTTTCTTTACCGAATAAAAAAAGATTTCCTTGTTTAGATATTGCTGTTAATGCAGGAAAAGAAGGTGGAATAAAACCTGTATTATTATGCGCTGCTGATGAGGTTGCCGTAGATGCGTTCTTTCAGGGTAAAATAGGATTTACTCAGATTCCGAAACTTATAAAAAAGGTTCTTGAAAAAGATATAACAGGTTCAATGGATTCTGTGGATGCAATAGAAGAAATTTATTGCAGTGCGAAAAGCATTGCGGAGGATTTAATATGATATCAATTTTAGCAATAATTATTACAATTTCAATAGTTGTTTTTGTTCATGAATTAGGACATTTTTTAGCAGCACTAAAGATGAAAGTGAATGTGGAAGTGTTTTCTATCGGATTTGGTCCGGAAATTATAGGCATAACGCATAAAGGAATACGATACCGCATCTCTATTATTCCATTAGGCGGCTATGTAAAAATGAAAGGCGAAAATCCTTTGGATGAATCAGTAAATGAAGATGATTCTTTTATGGGAAAAAACCCTGTACAAAGAATATTTATACTTCTTGCAGGCGCTTTTATGAATTTTGTTACAGGTTTTGTTATATTCTCTATTATTATATATTTTACCGGTTTGCCGCAATTTACCGATAAACCTGTTATAGGCGGTATAGGTTCTGATAGTCCGGCAATGATAGCAGGATTTAAGGAAGGCGATAGAATTCTTGCTATCAATGCAATAGAAATTAGAACCTGGCAAGAGATGTCACAGGTAATTTCCAAAAGCGGAGAAACAGAGTTAAATATTAAAATTGAAAGAGCCGATACTTTAAGAGAAATTATTGTGACACCTCAAATAAACAAAAATATTAATAGAGCTTTAATAGGAATATCTCCGCATTATGAAATAGTAAAAATGGGTTTTATAGGTTCAATTTTAGAAGGGATTAAACATACAATTTTCCTTTGCGTTAAACTTGCCGAAGCATTATGGCTTATAGTCACAGGTCAGATGGCGGCGGCAGTTGTAGGACCTATTGGTATAGCGAGGGTAGTTTCAAGGGCAGCCGGTGAGGGAGCAGTTCAGCTTTTTCAGCTGATAGCTATAATAAGCATAAATCTTGGTTTTATAAATTTACTTCCTGTGCCTGTTCTTGATGGCGGACATATATTATTTGCAATTATTGAAAAAATTAAAGGTTCGCCGCTTGATCCGAAAAAAGTAAATATAGCAAATACAGTGGGACTTGCATTAATACTGATGTTATTTCTCTGGGTTTTCTTCAATGATATTGTAAATCCAATTCCTATGTAACCCCTATTATGAGGACGCGAACTGTCAAGGTAGGAAATATATATATGGGTGGAAGTAATCCTGTGAGGGTGCAGGCGATGTTAAAAAGTCCGCTAACTGATATGAAAGTTCTTTTTAAGGAAGCGGAAGAATTAGTGAAATGCGGCGCCGAACTTATAAGATGCGCTATTCCTTTGGTAAAGTATGCCGAAATAATTTATGGGACTTTAAAACCGCTGAATGTTCCTTTGATAGCTGATTGTCATTTTCAATCACGGGTTGCATTGAAGACAATAGAAGAAGGCTTTAATAATGTCAGATTAAATCCAGGCAATATGAGTGAAAAAGCAATAAAAAAAGCAGTATATCTTTCCGCAGAGAAAGGTATTGCAATTCGGCTTGGTTTTAACAGCGGTTCCTGTAATGCAAAAGACGGCATTGAACTTGCTAATCTTGCGCTTAAAAGTGATGAATTAGTTAGAAATCTAGGATTTGAAAATTTTTTAGTATCTTTAAAATCATCTTCTGTAAGAGATACAGTGGAAGCCAACAGGTTTTTTTCACTTCATTCCGATACTCCGCTTCATATAGGAGTAACCGCAACAGGCGGGTCTTTTGAAGGTATAATAAAATCGTCTGCCGCCATCGGTTCGCTTCTTCTTGACGGAATAGGTGATACATTAAGAGTTTCACTTACTGCTGATTCTATTACCGAAGTTAAAGTTGCCTGTGTTTTACGGGATATAGTATTAAAAAATCCCAGCCGCTTACAAATGATAAGTTGTCCGACATGTTCAAGAAGCAGGATGGATGTCAGAAAATTATTAAAAAAATTCACCGAGCAATTAACTGAAAAAGATTTGAAAAAACCTTTTAAGATTGCTATAATGGGTTGTGAAGTAAATGGCCCAGGCGAGGCAAAGGAATGCGATATAGGTATCTGCGGCACTACTAAAGGTGCTTTATTTATAAAAAAAAGTAAAATTATTAAAAGTGGTTCATCTGCTCATATGATAAAATTGCTTTTAAAAGAATTTAATAAATTATGAAATATTCAAGAAAATTATCCAAATATTTTTTGCCTACGCTTAAAGAAGATCCTAAAGAAGCTGAAATACCGTCGCATCGCCTTATGTTGAGAGCCGGTATGATAAGAAAAATTGCATCAGGCGTATATGAATTTCTGCCGTTTGGATTAAGGGTTGTTAAAAAAGTAGAAAATATAATAAGAGAAGAAATGGACAATATTGACGGTCAGGAAATATTTATGAGCGCAATGCAGCCGAAAAATCTCTGGGAAAAAAGTGGAAGATGGGAAATATACGGCCCTGAACTTATAAGATTTAAAGATAGGAAAAACAGGGATTTTTGTCTGGGCCCTACTCATGAAGAAGTTATTACTCAATTAGTAGGCGAAAATATAAAATCTTATTCGGCTCTGCCTATTTTGCTTTATCAATTTCAGGTGAAATTCAGAGATGAGATAAGACCGAGATTCGGAGTTATGAGAGCAAGAGAATTTTATATGAAAGACGCTTACAGTTTTGATACAACACTTGAAAATTGTAAAAAATCATACAGTGATAATTTCCAAGCGTATAAAAAAATCTTTAAAAGATGCGGGCTTGATTTTGTTGTTGTAGAAGCGGAAACAGGAAATATCGGCGGTAGTTATTCTCATGAATTTATGGTTTTAGCTGATACGGGTGAAGATTCAATTGTTACCTGCGATTGCGGGTATGGAGCAAGTGCCGCGCTTGCTGAAGCAGTTAATGGCGATAGTTGTCCGAAATGTACAAAGCCGCTTAATTTTAAAAGAGGAATTGAAACAGGACATACATTTTTACTTGGAACTAAATACTCTAATAAAATGCAGGCAAAATTTACTGCGCAGGACGGAGTGAAAAAAGATATAATAATGGGATGTTACGGGATAGGAGTAACAAGAGTTGTTGCGGCGGCAATAGAGCAGAATAATGATAAAGACGGTATTATTTGGCCACGGGCAATAGCGCCTTTTGAAATAATAATACTTCAATTAGCTGATGAAACAAAAGATTATTGTTTTAAATTATATGAAATGTTGAGAAAAGATTATGAGGTATTATGGGATGATAGGAATGAGAGTCCGGGCGTAAAATTTAAAGACGCTTCTCTTATAGGCATTCCTATTCAAATTATAGTCGGAAAAAAATTTATAAAAGACGGAAAACTGGAAGTTTATTTTAGAAATAGCGGAAACAAAAAATATGTTTCCCCGGAGGGGCTTAAGGAGATATTAAATGAAAAAAATTAAATTTCTTTGGCTTATTATTTTAATTGCAGCGGGAGCTGTATATTCGCAGGATGTCCGAACTCAGATTATTAGCGATAATTTGGAGAGATAGAAGAAGTGCTGTGGGGAGCATTACACTAAAATATCTTCTTGAAGTATTGCCGAATGAAAAAGGAGAAATAAAAAAACAATTGAAAATGCTATTCATAAAATTAGAAAATAATGAAATTTGAAAAATTAAAATGCAGAGAATGTAGCAGAGAGTATTCCCCTTTGGCGATATATGTGTGCGAATATTGTTTTGGACCTTTGGAAGTTGTCTACAATTATGAAGAGATAAAGAAAGAGATTAGCCGAAAATCAATAGAAAGCAGTGCGTACTCTCTTTGGCGATATCGATTACTTCTGCCTGTGCTGTCAGATTCAGTAGTTACTTTAGATGAAGGGATGACGCCTTTAGTAAAGGCGAAAAATCTTGCCGATTATTTCGGAATGAAAGAATTATATATTAAAAATGATTCCGTCAATCCTACTTTTTCATTTAAGGACAGAGTTGTTACGGTAGCGGTTTCGAGGGCTAAAGAATTGGGTTTTGATACGGTCGCTTGCGCTTCAACGGGAAATCTTGCTTGCAGTGTTGCCGCTTACGGAAAAAGAGCTTCTTTAAATACAGTTGTATTTATACCGGCTGATCTTGAAAAGGGGAAAATTTTATGCGCTGGTATTTATCAACCGCATCTTATAGGAGTAGAAGGCGATTATGATGAAGTCAACAGATTATGCGGTGAAATAGCAGGTAATTATAAATGGGGATTTGTAAATATCAATTTAAGACCTTACTATGCAGAAGGTTCCAAGACGCTTGCTTTTGAAGTTGCCGAGCAGCTTGGATGGAAGGCGCCAGATCAAGTTGTTGTTCCGATGGCTTCCGGCTCGCTTCTAACAAAAATAGAAAAAGGATTAAAAGAATTTGAAAAACTTACTCTAATTAAAGAAGGTCGCACAAAATATTTTGGAGCGCAGGCAGAAGGCGCCGATCCTATTGCAAAAGCTGTCAGGGAAAATGAAGATATAATAAAACCAATGAAAGTAAAAACACTTGCAAAATCATTGGCAATAGGAAATCCTGCTGATGGATATTATGCAAAAGATGTAATTAACAAAAGCGGTGGTTATGCCGAATCGGTATCGGATGCCGAGTTGGTAGAAGGAATAAAATTGCTTGCCTCGTTAGAAGGTATTTTTACAGAAACAGCCGGCGGAGTTACGGTAGCGGCATTAAAGAAACTTTTAAAAAATGGAGTTATTGATAAAGATGCCTCTACGGTAATTTATATAACAGGAAACGGATTAAAGACATTAGAGGCTATTGAAGATAGTGTGTCGAAAGTGGAAAAAATAAAACCCAATTTAAGTTCATTTGAAGCAATCTGCGATTGGGTAAAAAAGGATACATAAAGGAGAATAAAAAAATGGTAAAAATAATAATTCCGCAGCCGATGAGGCAGCATACGGATGGAAACAATGAAATAAAATGCGAAGGTTCTACGGTAAGTGAAGTTTTGTTAAATTTAGATAAAGATTATCCGGCATTGAAAGAGAGAATAAAGGATGAGGACGGAAAAATCAGAAGATTTATAAATATTTTTGTCAACGGCAAAGATATAAGATTAAGCGATGGCGAGGATACTCCACTAAAAGAAGATGATGAAATATCTATTTTACCGGCAATAGCAGGGGGATAAAGAAAGAAGGGTAGAGGGTGCGGAGCGTTAAAAAAAGTAACCCATAAGCGGTTGTTTTTTAGCGTAGCATTCTTAGGGTAGGAGGTGTAGCCGCCGATTTTAATCGGCGTTTTATTGACGCAGATATAAAATCTGCGATTACAGATTGAAAAGAGCGAGGTGAAAAATGGTAAAAATAAAAAAACAGTTAGATTTATTCTTTCCTGAAAATTTAGTTAAAGAACCTGTGATTTGTATGCTTTCAAAGAAATATGACTTTATTTTCAATATAAGAGTAGCAAGAATTACAGAGACCAGAGGAGAACTTGTATTGGAATTAGAGGGTGAAGAAGAAATTATAGCGAAAGCAATAAAATATCTTGAAGAAAAGGGTGTGTCAGTAAAACCTTTAACACATGATATAGTTGAATAGATATATAAGACAACTGATTTTTGCTCCGATAGGAAGTGCAGGCCAAAAAAAACTTCTTAATTCAAAAATTGCAATAATAGGCTGCGGTGCGTTAGGTTCAAGAGTTGCCGAAGAAATGGTAAGATCCGGCTGTGGTTCGGTTAAAATAATTGACAGAGATTTTATAGAATTATCCAATTTACAGAGACAGGTGCTTTTTACAGAAGAAGATGTTAAAAAAAATAAACCAAAAGCAGTTGCAGCAGCAGAAAAACTTCGTCAAATTAATTCTGAAATTGAAATAATAGATATAGTTGACGATGTAAATTATGCAACAATTAATAAATATCTTGACGGGGTTGACCTCATATTGGACGGAACTGATAATTTTGAAGCAAGAATGACGGTAAATGATTATAGTCAAAAAAATAATATACCGTATATTTATGCCGCCAGTGTATCTTCGTATGGATGTATCTTTAATATCATTCCTGATGCTACGGCTTGTTTAAGATGTATATATCCTGAAATTCCACCACCCGGTGAAGTTGAGACATGCGATACAGCAGGAATAATTTCTCCGCTTGTTGGAGTTATTGCATCTTTTGAATCTGCAGAAGCAATTAAATTGCTGACCGGCAATATTTCTAATTTGAGAAAAAAACTTCTTTTTATTGATATATGGTCTAATGTCATTAATGAATTTGAAATAAAATTAAATCATAAATGCAGATGTTGTCAGTTAAAAGAATACGATTATCTTACTGCGCAGGCAGGGAAAAAAATTACATCTCTTTGCGGAAGAAATGCCATACAGATAACTCCTGCTGTACTTGGAGTAGAAATAAATATGAATAAATTAAAACAAACTTTGAGTTCTGTGGGAGAAGTAAAAGAAAATAAATTTTTTCTTAAATTCAAGGTTGATGATTATATAATGACAATCTTTAAAAACAGCAGGGTTATAATAGAAGGAACTACTGATGAAAAAATTGCCCGTAGTCTTTATTCCCGTTATATTGGCGAATGATATATCTTGATAATGCCGCAACTTCATGGCCTAAACCTCCATTGGTTTATACTGCTATGGGTGATTTTCTTAAAAAAAATGGTGGAAATCCCG
>CAZPHG010000013.1:7791-11342 GCA_964586585.1 uncultured bacterium
CCATTGGTTTATACTGCTATGGGTGATTTTCTTAAAAAAAATGGTGGAAATCCCGGAAGAGCAGGGCATAAAATGGCTATAGCGGCAGAAAGAAAGGTAGAAGAATGCAGAAAACTTGTAGCGGATTTTGTTGGCGCCGGTGATCCTCGCAGAATAATATTTACTTTAAACTGCACCGACGCAATTAATATAGCGTTAAATGGTGTAATAAAAGAAAATTCTCATATTATTACATCTATTCTTGAACATAATTCTGTCTTGCGGCCCTTGGAAGAATTAAAAAAGAAAAGAAATATAACAGTAACAAAAGTTAAACCGAATAATGATGGTTATATAACTACTGTTGCTATAGAAGAAGTACTACAAAAAAATACTTCACTTATAGTCATTACCCATGCGTCAAATGTAATTGGCACAATTCAGCCTATTGAAGAAATTGCTTTATTAGCTAAAAAACATGACATTCTTCTTTTAGTTGATGCGGCTCAAACAGTAGGAGTTATCCCTATAAATGTAGAAAAATTAAATATACCGCTACTTGCATTTCCCGGACATAAAGGGCTTCTTGGTCCAACCGGTATGGGGTGTCTATATGTTGCGGAGGCAGTTGAAGTAGAGCCCCTCAGATACGGCGGCTCAGGGATGGATTCTTCGCTAATTTTTCATCCTAAGGAATACCCTTATCACCTTGAAGCGGGAACGCCGAATACAGCCGGAATAGCAGGACTTTTGGAAGGAATAAAATATTTAAAAGAAAACTTTAGAGAAATAAAAGTTCGTGAAAAGATGCTGACAGAACGGCTATTTGAGGGACTTAAAAATATAGATGGAGTTACAATATATAAATATCATCGATTAAAAGTTGGCACAGTATCCATTACTTTGAAAAATTTGACTACTGATGAATTAGGAGCTTTACTTGATGAGGAATTTAATATAGCAGTTCGCAGCGGTCTTCACTGCGCTCCATATACTCATAAGTGGTTAGGCACATTTCCCGATGGAACGGTAAGGTTTTCAATAGGACCGTTTAATACGGAAGAAGAAATAGATACCGCAATAGAAGCTGTAAAAGATATATCGTCAGGATTATAGGAGGAAATTATGAATGACAGACAAACAGGAAATGTTGTAATTTACTTAAAAGAAGAGCGGATAGAAGGACATATATATATAAGGAAGGAATGTATAAGGGGAAGAATAAGCGATGCATTAAACAAGGCAAAAGGTAAATTTATACCAATTATGGATGCCAGAGTATATAAACTTAACAGTAATACGCCGCAAATTATAGTTAAAACTTTATTTGTAAATAAAGACCATATTATTTATGTCCAGCCTTCTGTGGAGGTAAAAAAAAGTGAGTAAAAATAATTTTAAGATACACGGAAAAGTATTTAAATTTTTAGATAATGTTGATACCGATCAAATAATTCCTGCAAGATATTTAGATACAACTGTTATTAAAGAACTTGCCGAACATTCTATGGAAGGTGTCGATGAAAAATTTGCATCAAATGTTAATGCTGGTGATATAATAATAGCCGGAAAAAATTTTGGATGCGGTTCTTCAAGAGAACATGCGCCGCTTTCTATAAAAGGAGCCGGAGTAGGAGCGGTAGTGGCAAAAAGTTTTGCGAGAATATTTTTTAGAAACGCTATAAACATAGGGCTGCCTGTAATAGAATGCTCTCATTTTGAAGCAAAAACCGGCGATGAAGTATCAATAGATTTAAAAAAAGGGAAGATTAAAAATCATACTACATCTTTTGAGAGAACTTTTGCTGAATTTGGTGATTTTCTCAGTGAAATTATTTCTTGCGGCGGGTTAATGGAAAAAATAAAAAAGAATCAATTTCAATAGTTGTCGTCGTTTAATAAGGGGAAAATATAATTTTTGGAATATAAAAATCTGAAAAATAAATATGCTTTATTAAAACCGGATATAAAAAAAAGGTTGGAAGAATTTAAAGATATCTGGAAAACAAAAAGCAATGCGAAGCTTTTTGGAGAATTATGTTTTTGTCTGCTCACTCCTCAATCAAGGGCTAATTTATGCTGGAAGGTTATTCTGTCTCTTAAAAAGAGCGGGTTGCTGTTTGAGGGTAATGCAGATGAAGTTGCCGAATATTTAAAAGGAGTCAGGTTTAAAAATAATAAGGCACGATATATTATTAAAGTTAGGAAAACATTTTCTGTGATAAAACAAGAAATAAGGAATTACAGTGAAGTTTATGAATTAAGAGATTGGCTTGTCCGCAATGTCTGCGGGTTTGGATATAAGGAGTCAAGCCATTTTTTAAGAAATATAGGGCTTGGAAAAAATATTGCAATATTGGATAGACATATCCTTAAAAATTTGAAATTATTTGATATAATTAAAATGATACCTTCTTCAATTTCAAAAAAAAAATATCTTGAAATTGAAAAAAAAATGAAAATATTTGCAATAAAAATTAATATCCCGGTTGCCCATCTTGATATTGTAATGTGGGCTAAAGAAACAGGAGTAATATTTAAGTAAATGACTGATTATAATCCTTCTCAAATTGAAAAGAAATGGCAGCAAAAGTGGACGCTTGAAGAAAAATTCAAGATAGATACAAAAACTGATTTAAAAAAATATTATTTACTTGAGATGTTTCCGTATCCTTCTGGAAAACTTCATATGGGACATGTGAGAAATTACTGTATAGGCGATATTTTTGCAAGATTTATGAGAAGAAATAATTATCAGTTATTGTATCCTATGGGTTATGACGCTATGGGGCTGCCTGCGGAAAATGCCGCCATAAGTAAAAAAACAGCACCTTCAGACTGGATCAAGTTGTGTATAGAAAGCATGAAAGAACAGCAAAAGCAGCTGGGATTAAGTTATGATTGGGAAAGAATGATAAACACCTCCGACCCGCGTTATTATAAATGGAATCAATGGATATTTTTGAAATTTTTTGAACAAGGGCTTGCGTATAGAAAAAATGCGGCAATCAACTGGTGTCCGGCTTGTGAAACCACGCTTGCAAACGAACAAGTGGAGAACGGAAAATGCTGGCGCTGCGAAAGTAATGTAGAAGTAAAAGTTAAAGAGCAATGGTATTTTAAAATAACCGCCTATGCGGAAGATTTACTGAAAGGTCTAAATGAACTTCCTGATTGGCCGGAAGCGGTAAAAACACAGCAGAAAAATTGGATAGGCCGCTCGGAAGGCGCAATAGTGAAATTTCAAATTGAGGACTCCAATCAGCAAATTCCTGTATATACCACTAGACCCGATACTCTTTTCGGAGCTACTTTTCTACTGATTTCTGCTAAACATCCGGATATTTTCAAAATAGCAAAAGGTGATATAGATAAAATAAAAAAATTTATAAATAAAACTGTAATTTCATCTATCTCAAAAAAAGAATTAAAAGAAAAAGAAGGTATTTATCTTGGAATAAATGCAGTAAATCCTTTAAATGGCGTTGCTGTTCCTGTCTATGCGGCAAATTTTGTTTTCATGGAATATGGCGAAGGCGCAATTATGTCCGTGCCTGCTCATGACCAGCGGG
>CAZPHG010000014.1:0-11276 GCA_964586585.1 uncultured bacterium
GATTGAAGTTGAAGGAGAAGCGCCGGGAGTTGGAAATGATGGTGGAGTGCTGGAACATATAATAAGAAAAATAAAAGTAAAGTGTTTGCCTGCTGAAATACCGGATAATTTTATACTTGATATATCTCATCTTGAAATTGGGATGAATTTTAAAGTATCGGATATTAAAAAAATAAAAGGAGTAGAAATACTTACTGATGAAGATTTGCTTGTAGTCAATGTTGTTGCGCCTACGGAATATAAAGAACCGGAAGAAGAAATAACAGAAAAAGAAAGTGAACCGGAAGTTATAGGCAAAAAGAAAGAAGACATTGAAGAAGCAGCAACTGATGAGGCAAAAGAAAAATCAACTTCTAAAAAGTAAATTTTAATACAAATAATAAATCCCAGTAATGATGAAAAAAATAATTGTGTGTCTTGGTAACCCCGGTGTTGAATATGAAATGACAAGGCATAATTTAGGGTTTATGTTTGCTGATATTTTTTCGGATAAATTTAAATTTGATAAAGATTGTTTTTTAAGTTTTTGCGAAACAGAAGATTTTTTTATAGTAAAACCAATGACTTTTATGAATGTCAGCGGCCGGGCTGTCCAATGCGTTTTGAAAGTATTAGATGCCGATGCGGAAGATATAATTGTTGTATGCGATGATTTTAATCTGCCTTTTGGAAAATTAAGATTGAGACAGAAAGGTTCCAGCGGCGGTCATAACGGACTTCAATCAATAATAGATTTTATAAATACGGATAAGTTTATAAGATTAAGAATGGGCATCGGTGGCGCTGATGAGCAGGATAAAACATCTTATGTTTTAGAAAAATTTAAAAAAAACGAACTTAAGAAAATTGAAGATATGTTAATTGACGGCAGGAAAATAGTAAATTGTATAATAAAAAACGGCATAGAAAACGCAATGAACAAGTTTAATTAATGAAAATCTGTGAAATATGTTTAAAAAAATAAGAAATAGTATTAAAAATAAAATTGTAACCGGCATAGTGGTTCTTCTGCCTATAGGACTTACGGTTTGGATTATCTGGACAATATTTAAATTAGTCGGAGAAAGGTTTTTACCTCTTTTTATTAATATTCCTTTACTTGCCGAGCTTCCGCTTGTAGCAAGAATGTTTATAAGCGCTGTTGCAACTCTTTTTGTGATATGGTTTATAGGGATGTTTGCCAGAAATTTTATAGGCAAATTAATTATCAGAGGAATGGAAAGACTTGTTTTAAGAACACCTGTTGTTTCAAAGATATATAACATAATCAGACAAATTACCGAAACAATATTTATGAATAAACAGGCATTTAAAGAAGCCGCGTTGATAGAATATCCCCGTAAAGGGATATCTACTATGGTTTTTGTGATTAAAAAAATGGTTTCAAATGACGGCAGTTCTCTTACAACCGTTTTTGTGCCTTCTACCCCAAACCCTACAACCGGTTTTTGTATGATTCTTCCTACTGTTGATGTAAATGTTTTACCCATTTCTATAAATCAGGCGATGGAGTTTGTTTTTTCAGGAGGTATTTTAGTGCCGGAAAATTTTAAGTTTCCTGCTATTAAGGGAAAAAAGGAGTAACGATGTTTATAGGAGAGATTAGTTCAATTTGGATAGCTTTATTCTGTGGAGTTATAGGGCTCATATTTGTTGCCCTCACATCGCGAAGTGTGATGAAGGCGGATCCCGGCACTCAGAAGATGCGTTCTATTTCAAGAATGATTCAAAAAGGGGCAATGACTTTCTTAAAAAGAGAGTATAAATGGATATTAGTTGTTGTTGCCGTACTGTCGGTAATAATATTTTTTGCTATTGCTAAAACAACGGCAATTGCTTTTATTATAGGAGCGGCATGTTCTATGTTAGCGGGCTATATAGGTATGCGTGTTGCAACTTCTGCTAATGCAAGAACAGCTCAGGCATCTTCTAAAAGTATTGCCGAAGGTCTTGCTGTTGCTTTTCCTGCTGGCGCGGTTATGGGAGTAAGCGTTGTTGGATTAGGACTTTTAGGATTATCTGTTGTCTATTTATTAATGTTGTGGCATTCATCTTTTACTCAATTTTATCTTATAGACCAAATAAGAGAAGCAACTTCGCTGATAATAGGATTTAGTATGGGCGCATCTACTGTTGCTCTTTTTGGCAGAGTTGGCGGCGGAATATATACTAAAGCAGCTGATGTCGGTGCTGATCTTGTCGGAAAAGTTGAAGCGGGCATACCGGAAGATGACCCGAGAAATCCTGCGGTAATCGCTGATAATGTAGGCGATAATGTAGGCGATGTAGCCGGAATGGGAGCAGATCTTTTTGAATCGTATGTCGGCGCAATAATAGCGGCTTTTGTTATTGCTATTGCCGCCGGAAATATTCAGGGAATAATGTTAGTGCTTTTACTTTCCGGATGGGGCATAATTTCATCAATAATAGGAACATTTTTTGTTCGCTCGGGTAAAGCAAATCCGCAAAAAGCATTAAGAAACGGAATGTTATCATCGGCATTAATATTCATTGCGGGAGCATTTTTGCTTGCCGGCAGATATTGGTATAATGATTTTAGTGTATTCTGGGCGATATTAGTCGGACTTGTTGCTGGTATAGTTATAGGATATACGGCAGAATATTTTACTTCCGGTAAGATGGTTCAAAAAATTGCAAAAGCATCTTTGACAGGGCCTGCTACAAATATTATTTCAGGCACTGCAATCGGAATGGTTTCAACAGGGTTTCCTCTTTTGATAATTGCTGTAGCAATAGTTGTTTCATATAGCGCTGCGGGAGTATTCGGAGTAGCGCTTGCTGCAATAGGTATGCTTTCTGTCACGGGAATGACGGTAGCGGTAGACGCTTATGGTCCTATTGTTGACAATGCTGCCGGAATAGCGGAAATGGCTCAGATGGGAAGCGAAGTCCGAAAAAGAACTGAAAGTTTAGATGCTGTCGGGAATACAACTGCTGCGGTAGGTAAAGGATTTGCCATAGGCTCTGCTGCTCTTACAGCGTTGGCTCTGTTTGTTGCATTTGCTTCAACTGCCGGGATTGAAATAATTGATATATTAGAACCGGCTGTTGTTGCCGGTATGTTTATAGGCGGAGTAATTCCATTTGTTTTTTCAGCAGCTACAATGAATGCAGTAGGTAAAAGCGCCAACAAAGTAGTTGAGGAAGTTCGTAGACAGTTTAGAGAAATACCGGGACTTATGAAAGGTGAAGCGAAACCTGATTTTGAAAAATGTATAGATATAACTACCCGCGGAGCGCTTAAAGAAATGATTATTCCCGGGATGGGGGCTGTTTTAATTCCGATTATAGTGGGTAGTATACTTGGAATGGATGCGCTTGGCGGTTTTCTTGCAGGTTCGCTTATATCCGGAGTTCCGCTTGCTATATTTTTGGCAAATTCAGGTGGTGCGTGGGATAATGCAAAAAAATGGATTGAAGCAGATAATCTTGGCGGAAAAGGATCGGATGTGCATAAGGCAGCAGTAATCGGAGATACGGTAGGAGACCCGTTTAAGGATACTTCGGGTCCGTCGTTAAATATACTTCTTAAACTTATGGCAGTTGTTTCGCTTGTTTTTGCTTCGGTTATTTCTAATATACATTTATATCTTGTGCGATTATTTTAAATGGAATGCGGCATTATAGGACTTCCCAATGTCGGAAAAACAGCTCTTTTTAATCTGCTGACGGATAATAGCGCCCAAAGTTCTAATTATCCATACACTACCATTGAACCTAACAACGGTATAGCAGAATATAAAGATAGCCGTCTGACAAAACTTGCTGAATTATTCCCATCTGCAAGTTTATATTATCCCCGTATAAAATTTATTGATATAGCAGGTCTTCCGCCGGGTGCGTCAAAAGGCGAGGGACTTGGCAATCAATTTCTTTCCAATATAAGAGGAGCAACTTCTATTTTACATATTGTCAGAGGGTTTCATTCTCCGAATGTTGCTAAATTTAACGAACAAAAATCATCTCTTCACAATGACTGGGAACTCGTACGAACAGAACTTTTTCTTTCTGATTATAATATTGCAGAACGGCGGATTAAAGAAAATCCTGAATCGGTTTATTGGAAAGAAGTGTTAGACAATATAAAAAAACAGATGCCGCCTGCTACTGACGATGAAGGAATTCTTATTACTCCGAAAGAAGAAATTATAGTGGTAAATATAAGCACAGGAATGAAGAAACTGCATATTAATGGCAGTAAAATAATAACGATAGATGTTGAATTTCAGAGAGAGTTAAAAGAAATGAACAGGGAAGAGAGGCAGAATTTCACAAAAGATATGGCTGAATGGGAATCATCTGCTGGGACCATTCTTTTAGAAGTAAAAAAACTTTTAAATATGGTTACTTTTTTTACGCTCGTAGGTGGAAAAGAAGTAAAGGGTTATAATATAAAAAACGGTACAACTGCTTATGAAGCCGCGGGGAAAATTCATACTGATATACAGAAAGGTTTTATAAAAGCAAAAGTATATAATTTTGAAAATCTTCAAAAGGCTGAATTTAATATTTCCGAACTTAATAAACATGGAAAAATAAGGACAGAGGGAAAAGATTATGTTATTAGAGACGGAGATATAGTTGAGGTAATGTTTAGGGGTGTAGGAGCAAAAACTTGACATTAGAAATAAATTCGATTATAGTACTAATATGGTCGAACAGTATTAAGGAGTTAAAACTTAATGGAGAAAAGAAAGCATTATTTAATTTTAAATACAGCTCGTAAATTATTCAGCAAGTATGGTCTAAGGAAAACAACGGTTGCTGAAATCGCCAAAGATGCAAGAATCGGTAAAGGAACAATCTATCATTATTTTAAGAGCAAAGAAGATATCTTTTCTGCCGTTGTAAAACACGAAAGTGATTTATTGATAGAAAAAATTAATGAAGCAGTATCTATTGAGAAAAAACCACAGGACAAAATACGGACATTTATTTTAACTAAAATTAAATATTTAAAAGAGCTGATAAATCTAAATGAAGTAAGAAAAGAGGCATTAGAAGAACTTCACGATAGGGCTAATATTGAACGAAAATCTTATTTTGAACAGGAAATTAAGTTGCTTAAGGATATTTTAAAAGAAGGAAACAAAAAAGGAATTTTCAGCGTAAAAAGTCCAGGTAGAATTTCCATGGTTATTATTTCTGCATTGAAGGAACTTGAAGGTCGCTGGGTAATTGATGAAGAAATAGTAGATGTAGAGAACTCACTGGATATTTTGCTTGATATAATTTTTAAAGGTATAGAGAAAAGATAATATTTTTTTGTCATCATATGACTGAAAAACCAATTAAGTCGGAAAGAATATCGGAGTTAAATTGAGGAGAAAGATAAAAAATGAAAAGATTTGCTGAGATAGTAATAAAATTTAGACTGCTGATTATTATCATCTGTTTGAGTTTAACCGGGATTTTAGGTTATTTCATAAAAGATATAACGATGGACACCGATTTTATTAATTATCTTTGCGTGAAAGATACTGATGTAAAATTTTTCAAAGAGATAGGCGCTGAATTTGGAACTAATTATATCTGCATGATTGCGATTGAAACAGAAGATATATTTAATTACGGGACTTTATCCCGGATAAGAGAGATGACCCGGACCCTTGAAAAAGTTGAAGGCATTGGAAGCGTAATGAGTATTACCAATATATTAAATATTAAGAAGACAGAGGAAGGGTTTTTAGAGGTGGGGAACCTCATAGACAGAAACAGGATACCTTCCGAGATTAATGAACTTAAAAGATTGAGAGAGTATACTCTGTCAAAGGATATGTTTACGAACAACTTAGTTTCTGAAGATGGAAAAATTACCGTAATTGTAGTTAGAATAAAAGAAGATGCGCAAAGAGATGCGCTGGCAGAGGAAATTAGGAAAATAGTCCACGCTATGAATCTGAAAGAAAAAGTATATTTTGCCGGGTTCCCAATGGTTATGAATTATATGGGAATGAGCATTCGGAAGGATATGAGTCATTTAATTCCTATAGTTGTTATTGTTATCATCGTAACTCTATTTTTAAGTTTCAGAAGTTTCAAGGGAGTAATTCTTCCTTTGCTCACAGTGGGCATAAGCACAGTCTGGACATTAGGACTTATGGCGATAACCAATACGCCTCTTACAATGCTTTCAGCTATAATGCCAGTTGTTTTAATTGCTACAGGCACAGCTTACGGGATACATCTGCTTAACAAATATAATCATGAAGTAAATAGTGAAGCAAATAAGAAAAGTCAAATATGTGAAGCTTTAAGTGAGATTGGAATACCTATTATGCTGGCAGCTGTAACAACTTGTATAGGATTTCTCTCTTTGCTCTCTTCAACAATGAGCCTGTTTAGAGATTTTGGATTGTTTACAGCAATTGGGATTGCCATGGCTCTCATCTGTTCGGTAACTTTTCTTCCGGCAATGCTTTCATATTTGCCGGTTAGTAAGAAGATGAAAGGAAATCCAATTGAAAAAAAAGATATCCTGGACAGAATAATGGGTAGTTTCGGCAAAATTGTATTCAAGAATAAGAAACCCATTCTTATAGGCGCAGCTATAGTTACGGGAATATTTATTTTAGGAATTCCTCATATAGATCGCGAAGTGAACTTTCTCTCTTATTTCAAAGAAGGCAGTGAGCCAAGGGTTGCCGAGGATTTAATTAAAGAGAATTTCGGTGGTTCAACACCTTTTTCTATTAGTATCCGAGGTGATGTCAAAAATCCTTTTATTCTAAAAGAGATTGAGTTATTAGAAAAATGGCTCAAAACGGTTCCGAATATAAGGCACCCACAATCTATTGCCGGCCTTATTATTGAGATGAACGATGTAATGAATGACAGGCGGCATATCCCTTCTACAGAAGCTGGGGTGGGAAATTTGTGGTTTTTTTTAGAAGGGCAAGACATATTAGAGCAGATGATTAATAGGACAGAGGACGAAGCTATAATTCAAGGCAAAGTAAATGAAATTGATACCGGAGTAAATGCCCGGACAGTAAATGCGATGAATGAAATTCTTAAACAAAGGATTAATACTGATTTAGTTGTTGTTAATATTAATAATTTACCTGAAAGCGAAAAGTCAAAGTTTCTTCAAATAAAAAAACAGAACATAATTATAAGAATAATTCTTGATATGAAATACGAAGGTATTGAACTATCTGCTCCTGTTATAAAACAAATTGATGAAGTTATAGTCCGAACTTTAAACAGAGATTATCAACTTACAGAAGAAGACAGAAAAAGACTTCTTGAAAAAATTGATAATTATTTTAGAAGCGCCAGAGCTGATATTCAACTTACCACTGATAGAACAATCAACAAGATTGGTAAAATAATTATTTCTCAACCGAAAGTAACCCAAGAAGATATAATAAACATTCTGAATGAAAATGTGCCTTATGAAATTATTGCCCAAGACCCTGAAGCAATAGATTATGCAGCCAAGAGCCTTTATACAATAGTTAAGGATATGAAACAAGAAGCAAGGGTAGATATGTTATTTATGGATATTGCTAAAATAATAACTACAGAATTTTCTATCCAGGCTGAAGAATATAAGGATTTACGAGAAAATATTAAAGGAAATATATGGGCAATTAATGATGACGAGTTCTCTGTAAACTATGAAAAATATAAGGAATTAACAGGAAGAGTTCCTGATGAAGAGCAGAGAATTAAAGTAGAATTCAGGTTAACCGGCATGCCGGTTGTATTAAAAAACCTAGATGAACAACTGATAAGAAGCCAGTTTCAAAGTTTAGGTTTTGCTTTACTTATGGTTCTTGTTCTTTTGATGGTTCAGTTAAGGTCGTTCGTAGGTGGTGTTATATCTATTATACCTATCACATTAACTATCATAATAAATTTTGGGTTAATGAGTTTTTTAAATATTCCGTTGGATAATGCCACGATGATGATTGCTTCTGTAGCTATAGGAATTGGAATAGATTATACAATCCATTTCCTAGCAAAATTCAAGATAGAGCTGAAAAGAAGTAAAAATGAAATGGTTGCGTTGTCAAAAACTATAGAGACTGTAGGAAAGGCAATATTGATAAATACCTTAACTGTAGCATTGGGTTTTATGGTTTTGATATTTTCAAATATAGTTCCTCTCCAGCGATTTGGATGGCTCATTGCCGTGACTATGGTTATAAGTATGTTTGGAGCTGTGGCAGTCTTGCCATCTTTGGTGTTACTGATAAAACCCAAGTTTTTAAGGAACATCAGATAGTGTCAAAAGGTATGAGAAAAAGGAGGTCAAAATGAAAAGATTTAAGGTAATGTTCTTAATTTTGAGCGGTGCTTTAGCAGGGTTCACTATGGTTTATGCACAGGAGGAGTTAAGTGAAAAAGATATTCCACAAGAAATCGGTGAGGCGAAAGAAAAACCAATCGAGGAAAAAAGTCAGGAATTAACAGGCGAAGATATTTTGAAAAAGGCAGATGGAATAATGAATGCACCCAAAGACCAGACCTTTATTATGGAGTTGATTTTAACAGATAAAGATGGTAATGAAAGAATTCGTTCAGCCAGAATGCTTCAAAAAGGTGATGAAAAAAGAATGTTTAAATTTCTTTCTCCTGCGTCTGTTAAGGGAGTGGGAGTGTTAGTACTTGAAGATGATGTGATATACTTTTATCTTCCGGCATTTCACAGGGTTAGACGTATTGCTTCTCATGTAAAGAATGAAACCTTTATGGGCACAGATTTTACCTTTGAGGATATGGGTTCTATAACATTTGCCGATGATTATTATGTTACACAAAAAGAAGTTACAGACAAATTTTATATATTAGAATTGAAACCTAAAGAAGGTAAAGAATATGGCAAACTGAACAAGTGGGTAAGAAAAAAAGATTTTTTTCCAACAAAAATTGAATACTATGATAAAGAAGGTATTTTATGGAAAGTGATGACCCGTAGAGATATTATTAAAAAGGGAGAATATCTTGTAGCCCAAGAAGTAGAAATGAAAGATTTAAAGAGAAACCACAGCACAAAAATGATTATGAGCGATATCAAGTTTGACCAGGGATTATCTGACAGACAATTCTCAGTAAGATTTCTAAAACGGAACTAAGGGAGGTCTAAAAATGTATAAAACACAGTGTGTAATTGTTACTATTTTACTTTTATTGTTACCAATAGGAGCTTGGGCAGAGGTAAAGATTGGTGGAGAAATTGAAATAAATAAACAGGTGAGTCTAGAAAATGGGGGGGCTTATTTAAACCACAAAAATATGAACATATTTACCTTAAAAGCAAGAGCCTCACTATCTCCCAATGCTTTTGCCTATGGCGAATTCCGTCTGAAGAATATTGGATTCCCGGATGTAAGCGGGTTAGATGATTTAAGTGATAAGAGTAAAATAGAACCATGGACACTTGAACTCAGAGAAGCCTATATTGAACTCTTTAGCTTTTTATTTGACGACCTTGATTTGAAAATTGGTAAACAGCGAATATCATGGGGAACTGCGGATATAATGAATCCAACAGATAATCTCAATCCAGAGGATTTAGAAGATCCTCTAAATTTTAGAGAGAAGTTAGGTGTTAATTCTTTGAAACTTACATACTACCCTGGTGATTTTACTATTACTGCTGTAGTAATTCCGGTTTTTGTTCCGGCAGTTTTTCCAGCAGGATTTTTTGAAATACAGGATCCCTCTCAGTTTCAATTGCCTCAAGGCTTAAGCATAGGAAATATGACTGATGAAATAAACCTTCCTTCTGAAAGGATAAGGAATTCAATTGGTGCTGTAAAAATAGCAAGAAACATATTAGGTTTTGATATGTCAGTTAGTTACTACAAGGGCAGGTATGATATTCCAATTTTAAATAGAATAGATTTATCACCGGTTAATGCTACAAAAGTTGATGTGGGTGTTAGCTTGAAATATCCTAAAATGCAAGTTGTCGGATTTGATTTAGCCGGAGCAATTGGAGATGTCGGCATATGGGCAGAATTTGGCTTATTCATTCCCGAAAAAATAGAGTTGGAGACATACTTCTCCGGAGAGTTATACCAAAAGGAAACTGTCTTAGATAAACCCTATTTAAAATATGTTATAGGAATCGACTATACTTTCAAAGGGGGATTTTATGTAAATATCCAGTATATCCGCGGTTTTTTCACTGAAAGGGGCAAATATAATTTAGGAGATTATCTATTTGGAAAAATAGAGAATAAATTTTTAAATGATAAACTTAAAATTAGTGTAGGAGGCGCCATAGACCTTACTGATATTGATAATTTAGGATTTATGCCCAGTATGGAATTGAGTTATATGCCAACAGATAACACAGAGATAATAATTGGAGCTATAATACTTGAAGGAAAAGAAGGAACTACATTTGGACAATTTAGAAATCTTGATATGGCATATATGAGATTCAAATATAGTTTTTAATTGATATTTTTCAAATATCTTGAATTTTTATTTCGGGGTAATCTTGCATTGGACAAGACTTAAATTTGCAGTTTTGATTTGATTTTGTTATAATAATCCAAAATAAAAAAGCCTTTGCTATTTTAGGGATTGTCTCTTAATATAGATATAAGAGGTCGGGGCTATAAAGGAGAAAAAAATATGACTACAAAAGAACTAATATTAAATGAAATTGAGAAAATCCCTGAACCATTTCTTCCTGAATTATTAAATTTTATGCGTTTTTTAGAAACCAAGACTTTGGAGCAGAAAATTGAGACAGTGATTATGAGTGAGTCTTCGCTTGAAAAGGACTGGTTAAAACCTGAAGAAGATGAAGCATGGAAAAGTATATGAAATAAATGGTTTTAAATTTGCAGTTTTGATTTGATTTTGTTATAATAATCCAAAATAAAAAAGCCTTTGCTATTTTAGGGATTGTCTCTTAATAGCCCTAATAAGAAGTCGGGACCAGAAAGGAGATAAAATGATAAGTTATGAAACTGTATTTGCAGTACCTGTTACACTCTCGGAAGAAGAGAGAGAACAGAGTATAAAAGGAATAGAAAAACTCATCCAAGAATCCGGAGGAGAGGTTAAAGCCAGCGAAGATTTAGGTGAAAGAAAGTTGGCTTATAAAGTTAAAAATCACACCAGAGCGTATTATCATCTAATAAAATTTGTTTCGCCAACCGATAAGATAGATATCTTAAAAAAATATTATCGTATAACCGGGGATTATATAAGATATATGATCGTGAAAGATGAGTAAAAAGGGTATAGGGTAGAAAATAAGGAGGTCTTATGGCAAGCGCTAATGT
>CAZPHG010000015.1:0-11129 GCA_964586585.1 uncultured bacterium
ACTTAGTGGGAATAAATTCACGAATTATTCCGCTCAATAAAAATCCTAAAGCTAAGAAAGGAATTACTGCTCTAATATAGTAGAAAAAGGTTTCTATGAATTGGTTCATGATAATAAGTTAAAACCTCCCAAACCTACCTGCCTGTGCGTTTACCTGCACCATTAGGCAGGCAATCTTATTCTTTAAATTTTCACTTCCAGTTGTCCGGTCAGCATTCCTCTTGCCCCCCCACACTATTCAACCCTCAACTCCTAACTCTCCTACTCTTCTCCATATACATCACCTCCTTTTTTAGTGTTAACTCTCTAATCTCTTACAATTTGGTCCACTTTTTTTTCCAGCTCCGGGCATATTATTGCCTCAGTAGGGATGAAAACAAAGTCAAAGTTATTTTCATCCACTATTTCCGGTACTGGACCTCCGGGGAGGGCTGAAGCCATATTGAACTCTCTTGCGAACAGCTCGGCTGCTTCTGGACTCATAATAATATCAGCCATTTGAAGGTGATAATCCGTGGGATTATCCGGGATTATCAGCAAACCCGGCTTGGCAATTGCCCCATCTTCAGGCCAAATTACCCCTACTTTGCCATCTCTTACTAACACATCCTGTAAGGTAGAAATACCAACTGCTACCTCACCTTTCCTCACTGCCCTGGTTACATATCTCATACTACCTCTCACCTCCGCATTAGCCATGAGTCTCTGGAAGTTTTCTTCCCCTAACTGGTAAAAGAAGGACATTGTCCCCCATGTTCCAAGGCATCCAGTAGTAGGAACGCCTATTGGTTGATCAAAATTAGCTAAGGCTTCCATTGAAGATGGCACCTCTTCGCAGGCAATTAAATCATAGTTGTAGATGATAACATAAGCATTAACCCAGACTAAGTGTAACTCTCCCAGAGGATCAGCCAGATCAGCAAATTCCTCGCGGACAGGGAAACGCTCCGGAAACTCCGCAATGAATGGACGAGCCGCTTCAAACTGCTGGTGCACCTCACGGTGGTTATAGGAAAACATTGTTCCCCGCTCAATCACACCTCTATCGAGAGCCGTAGCCATATATCTACGCAAATCCTTCGAATCGGTAGCATAAAGCGATACCTCCACATCAAACTGTTCCCTAACAAAGGTATCCATGCTATCACGAAAACCTCCACCGCTAGCCATGTGGACATGTCCGGCTGCTGGATATGGGGTCATCCACCACCAGCCTATAGCCGTCAGCGGCTGTATCAAAATTATCCCCATTATGATGATGGGTATTTTGGCTATTCTGTTTTTCATTAAATTTTCTCCTTTGTGTATCTTGCTAATCCACATTCCCATTTCCGCTTCCTCTTCCTCTTTACAAGCAAAAGTACTGTCAAAACTTTTCTTTCCTCTTTTTATTGCGAGATTGAAAAATCTGTACCCTCAAATATCGGATTGAAATTTCTATCCCTTAAACTGATTTAACAAATACAAGCCACAGAAGACACAGAACAAACAAAGAAGAGTCAAAAATTCAAAATTGTTGTCTTTGTTTGTTCCCTGATTCACTTACTTGTGTTCTAATATTCTAATATGCCTTTGTGGCTAAGCACTCTCACCGGCTGAATATCCCTTTTCGGAAAGCCTCTTTTCCGGATCCATAAACGGCAGCGATAATCGCCTCAGCAGTAACCGTCGCTCCGGTAATTCCATGGACATCTTTTTGCCAGATAAGCTCCGCATCGACTTTATAATCAACAAATGTGTCCAAAAATGCAGACATTCCTATTACAAATCTTGGGGTTTCTGTATGTTGCCATACTTGTATGTGCTGAATTACTCCTGCTGTATCTGTCTTCACGAACAAATCTATCGGTCCGATAAAACCTTCTTCAGATCCCAGTAAGACGAATCCAGCCAACTGCTCATCAGTAGTATAAATCTCGTAATAGGTAAAATCATTCTTTAGTAGCGGGTTAAATGTCAGTCCGCTGTCAGCCAAAAATTCTTTGAGATAAGCCCTGTGTGGCGGTTTTTGTTCAATAATTTCGGGCGGTGGCTGCTTTGAGCAACCCAGTCCAAACATAATAATCACACCCACTATAATAATCCCTTTCTTGAGCATGGTAATACCTCCTTGTATATTCTCCATTATATCTATAATCAGACGGCTTGTACTTTATAGGATATCTCCGCTAAAAACACAGGATAATCCTATTTTTACCCCCTACCCTTCTACCTTATCTTTAATCCAATACAACAAAAGTTATTTATAATTAAAAAATTTACTCTTTCCTATCATTTCAAACTCAAAAGATGTGGAAACAGTGACTGTAAATAATACTCAATGCTTGCTCTAAGTTTTTTATTTTTATCTTTCACATTAAATTCTTTTTTAACATTATTAGTTTAAAATAACATTACAATAATTTTTTTTACTTGTCAAGTTTATTGTCGCTACCAAGGGAAAACTATTTGGATTTGAGTTTAAATTATCAGATTTTTATCCTTATCCGCAGAGAGATTTATACGAACAGTAACGGCAATTTTTTTCGCTCCGGGCGGGCGGAAAAATCTCATTTCTTATTCCATTTATAAGGCTATTAATTCTCTCCTCCATAAATAACAGCGGGATTATAATTTTTATATTTTTTGTCCTTAAAAAACAGATAGAAATTCTTTTTACTTCAAAATTAAATATTTTCTCTAAAGCCATTTTATATATCCCCATCTGGATTAAATAACCACTTATATCTTCATTTTTAGATGTCTTATAATCTATGAGTTCTACCGGCAGTGGACATTCCATCTCGCCTGCCAGTTTATCTACTCTATCTATTGTTCCTTTTATAAATATATCGCCGATTTTTAATACAAAAGGTTTCTCTGTATATATCACTGATTTCGAGGATTTTAAAATATTGGAATTTAACAGATTGCTAACTATTTCTTCAGTGGAATCGCGATAAAATTTTTTATAATCTTTATCATTAACGCCGCTTGTGATTATTAAAGAAGCAATTTTATTTTTCATTGCTGCCGTTTCATTTATTTCTCCGAAACGGTAGTATTCTTCAAGCATTCTATGAACAGCAGAACCAAATAAAAGCGATGAAAATTGTTTCTCAACAGGCGGCTTGGGAATTTTCATTCTAATAAGATAATTATATTGCTTCGGACACTGATTGTATGTTAAAAGTTCCGTAACAGAAAACTCTTTTTTAATAGTTTTCTCCCTGAAAAATTTAGGAATACCTATTTCTTTCGCAAGACCAAAAATTTCTTTCCTATCAAGTTTCTTATTTTCCACAGAAATCGGCGGTGACGCAGGTTGAATATTGTTTTTAGTTTGCAGCTGAATGTAATCCTTTAATTTTTCCTTTAAAACATATCCGCTTTCTTTTTGAACTAAAAAATATTCCATAAATTTTGATATATTTCCTTTTTTGTTCTTATTCCCTGTAATGAACAGATGTTTTTTCATTCGCGTCATCGCAACATAAAGCAATCTTCTTTCTTCCTGATTATGATTTGAATAAAGTTTCTTTTTAAGAATTTCATTATATTCATCCGTATCTCTGATAATTAAACCTTTGGCAGCGGACATTTCGCCTTCTTTATGAAAATGGTATCGCGGCATTTTTGCCGGCTGTGGAAAATTCATACATGACAAATTGGAAATAAAGACCACCTCAAATTCCAATCCTTTTGATTGATGTATTGACATAAGATGGACAATGTCAGGCACTTTCGGTTTTGCCTCAGGTTCAAGTATGCGAACTTCCTCTAATTCTCTTAAATAATCAGCAAAATCACTAATATCCGAAAAAATATTTCTCCTCTCAAAATTTCTCGCAATTGTAATAAATTTCATTAAATTTGCCATCATACGAGAGTTTCTTCCGCCTGTTTTTGCAACTGCCTGATAAATTAATCCGCTTTTTTCAAGAATTTCGTGGACAAGAACCACTAATGAAATTTGAGATTTTTTCTTTCTGAAATACTCTATAAATTCTTTTACTTTTTTCACTTTCTGATTTTCCGTACGGCAGACGGCATTAAATATTGTTTCTTTTTTTTCTTTTAGGGCGGCAATCTCACTAAGCAGCGAATTTTTTATTCCAAAACAATTTAATCTTAATACCCTCACCATATCACGCTCTGAATGAGGATTATCCACTACCTGAAGAATTGATAAAATATTTTTTATTTCAGGTCTCTGATAAAATCCCATTCCGCCAACAGTAATAGTATCTATACTTAAATCCCTGAGTGCGTCTTCATACTCCTTACAGTTTTTTACACCTCTAAAAAGTATCACTATATCATTTGGAGAACATCCTGCATCCAAAAATGCTTTGATTTTTGACGCCACAAACTTTGCCTCTTCTTCTTTTTTTTCTCCTAAAAAAATTTCTATTTTAGCTATACCGTCCACCTTGCTTTTTATCGGATGATACGATTTTAATTTATCTTTAAATACTTCATTTACAAGTTGCGGAAGCGGTTCGGGTGATCTGAAATTATCAACAAGTGTGACTTTTTTTCTTTCATCAAGTTCATCGTGAAAATCCATTATTCCCTGCGGGTCGGCGCCTCGGAAACCATAAATTGATTGTTTTTCATCTCCGACTACAAAATAGTTATTTTGCGGCGCGGCGAGCGTTTTTAAGAGATTCACCTGTGCGGGATTTGTATCCTGATATTCATCAACAAGAACATGCGTAAACTGAGATTGTAATAAATTTCTGATTTTTTTATTATTTTTTAAAACCGAACAGGCAGTAACTAAAAGTCCGCTGAAATCCATTAAGTTCTCATTTAAAAGGTATTCCTCATATTTTTTATAAAGCAAATATATTGTTTGATGTAGCGATTGATGTTCTTTTTTTAAGGTGTAAAATTTTTCAGTCGATATCAAATTTTGTCTCAATTTATTTATAAGCGAAAAAGTATCATTAAAAAATATCTGCTGCGGAACATCAAGATTTAGGGGCAAGGTATATTTTTCAAGTATATCTGAAGCGACTGTTCTAAAAAGCAATTTTGCTTCAACTTCATCTAACACCTTAAATTCACTATCCAGCCCTATCTCAAACGCATGTTCTTTAAGAAACCTTGAACAGAAAGCGTCTATTGTAGATATATGAGCGGCTCTGATTAATTCCTTGGGAATGCCTTCCGACAGCCGTTCAAGCATTTCTTTTGCTGCTCTTTTTGTAAAAGTTACTGTAAGAATTGAATCACAGGGATTGCTTTCAGAAAGCGAACTTTCGTAAATTTTTATATATTTATTAACAAGAACACTCGTCTTTCCGGTACCGGCGCCGGCTATAACGACAAATTCTCCGTCAGGCGATTCTATCGCCCTCCTCTGACTCTCAGTAAATTTCATCATATATCGCATATTCTGCTGAAATAACATTCTCTGCATGCTTTTGGTTCTTTTGTAAAGATACCTTTTTTTATATTGCCTACTACATCTTGAAACATTTCTTCTGCTTTATTAATCGCATCCAACACTTTTTTACTTTTAAAATCAATTAAAACTTTCATTTTATCAGCAGATTCTCTCAAACGAACAACACAAAAAAAATCACAATTACTTGCCCAATAATATATCGGAATCTGAAAATCTTCACCTCTCGCCAATGCCCCCAAAAGTCCCCTTTCTCCACTCACTTTTTTTGCAGTTTTATAATCCACCACTATTAAATTTTTGCCATTGGGAGCGGACATTCCGTCTCTGTCAACTCGGTCAAAACGACCCCTTAATTTAATTCCCTTAAAATTACATTCAAAATTTTCCTCAGTAGATATCACTTTAACTTTCTCCGCTTCGAAAACAGGTAAATATTTAAATATGATATCATAAATAATCCGATATGAATTTCTCCTTTCAAACCGACTACCTGTTTTCATTTTTCTACATTCTTCTTTTATTATACTTTCAATATGCTCTATCCCCTCTGAATCAGAATAAAGTTTTTGAAGTATTCCGTGAACTGCAATGCCTATATTCGCATAAATTGTTTGCGGATTCTTCAATTTAAGCACATTGGTAAGAAAAAAATACTCAGGACATTTTATGAAGTTTTTGATAATAGTATAGGAAAATACTTCCGGCAGGTTTGTTTTAACAACATCTGTAAGTTCATTTTTATCAAATTTTATTATCTCATTTATACTTTTTAATTTTTCCCGTAAATTCGGTGGCAGAATATTATGAAAATTATTTATTTTCATTTCAATCAATTTTATATAAACATCTTTTTCATCAATGACAGTATTTGAAATGTCTCTTAGTAAAGATTTTAATTTCTTATCCTTTATAAATGATGAAACCGCCTGATGTGAACCATCGGATGCGGTGTTATACCAGCAGTATATTATTTCCGATTCTGCTCTTGTTCTTGCAATTTCAAAAAGTTTTTTTTCAAATGAATGCTGTTCGCTAACATCAGGGACGGGTTTTATTCCAAGTTTTTTATACTCACTTGAAGTAAGAAGCGGATTTTCAGAAAATGACCGTGGAAAATTATCCTCATTCATATCTATCAGATACACCGTTTTAAAAATCTTACCCTTTATCTGATGCACTGTCATTATCTTCACTTCTTCTGTATCCGGAATAATCGCTATGTCCAACTCTTTCCCGAATCCGCTCATTATATCAAAAAGATTATCCATAAACTCTTCAAAATAAAGTTTGCTCTTATGAAATTTTAAATAATGGCGGGAAAAATCACTGATTATACGATAAAAATAGCCGTAAATTTCCGCTAAAGTTTTATCTTTTGACATTTTTTTAAGTATTCCTGTTTTTTCCATCAGGCGGTAAATAAATTTAGCAATAGAATCTTTTTGACCGTTCTTTGAAAATTTATTTATTATTTCCCAGAATTTAATCGATTCTTTTTCCATCTTTTCATTAAAAACAGAAGCAAGCGGTGAACCATATAAAACAGCCAACTGCCGTAAACCATCAAGTTCATCTTCAGAAAGAATATTTAAAATTTTAAGAGTTCTATAAAGATGTGTATCTTCGGTAGATTCTTTTTGTCGGATACATTTTAATAAAGATATAAATTGAATAATTACAGGGTTTTTGAAAAATCCGACGCCGCCGACAATAATATAATTAACACCCTTTCTTTTTAAAGCATCTGTAAAAATTGAAATATCTTCTCCTATAGAGCGGGATACTATTGCTATATCTTTAGGATGGACACCATTTTTAATTCTTCGGGCTATACTTAACGCTATATATTCTGCTTCTTCATCCTGGGAAGCGGATTCAATAAATAATTCATTTCTGTTATTTTTTTTAACAGTAAAAACTGTTTCGGAAAATTTGAAATTATTTATCAAAATATTTTTTATGTCCTCCGGGCGGGCGCCTCTAAAAGGATATATACAGGATTCAGGAGATATTGATATAACTGCCTCGTCTACTGTTCTTAAAATTGCCATAAGCAGTTCCGCTGTAATAATATCCATATCTTCCGCCTCATATACATAAAGTGCCTTGAAATTTAAAATATTTTTATTATCAAGAAGTTTTTTACCGTAAATTGTAAGGTCAACAAAATCAATATAATTGAATTTAATTAATGTCTGCTGATAAAGTTTCATAATTAAATACAAATCCTCGTATTTTGGTGTTTTTTTTATATGCTTTTCCCAATCGGGGTTTCTTTTTGCCGTATCAATAAAATTAGATATTTCTCTTATCAATCCCTCTCTTGATTTTACCGGCTTAAAAAATTTCAACCTTAGCCCTCTTTTAAATATATTTCTTATCAGAAGCCGTTTTTCAAAATCGCTTATTACCTTAAAGCCTGGTTTGAGTTCTGTCCAAAAATAATATTCTCTTAATATTTTTTTACAGAAAGAAGAAATGCTTTCCGACCAGATACAACTATATGAGTTTAACTCTTTTCTTATTTTTTTGTTAAAATAGTCGGCGGAAGAAACAGTATTGGTTAGAACAAGCAGTTTTTCAGGCTCATTTTTTTTTTTTATGGATTCACTTATTTTATCACTTAAATATTTTCTTTTTCCGGAGTTCGGCGGGCCAGTTAGTAGTTCAAACGGCACAACTGGTGATTATATAATTAAATCCCACGGCGGTATATTTTTAATTTTTGTCTCGGATATATTCTGCTTGTTCTAAGATTATTCCATCTTTTTATTTGTGAAACACCTACATTAAATTTTTGTGCTATTATCCAAAGATTATCTCCTCTTCGCACTCGATGAAATACAGCTCGCGTGGCTCTTTTAGCTATTTCCTTATCGGACAAATACTTTTCAGCGTGTTCAAGTGAATTATATTTACTTACAAATTTATCAAAAGAATCATAAGGAATCCTTAATTTATACTTAACACCGGGTGGAGTGCTCATCTGCCTAAGTTCGCTATTAAGCATATGTATTTCACGAACATTAACTCCGCTCCACTCGGCAACTTTTCCTAAATCAATCGCGCCGATAACTTCAAATTCTTTCCAAGCAGGTTTAGTCATACAAACCGGTTCAAACCCAAATATTGTAGGCTCCCTCGCTATAAATATTGCCGCCATTATTTTTGGCACAAAATTCGCTGTTTCTCTTGGCATTGGCAGATTCCAATAATCATCTATATTCCATTTATTTATTCTTCTTCTTAAAGCACTTCTACCCATATTATACGCAGCAAGCGCCAATTTCCAACATTCAAACTCATAATATAGACATTTTAAATATTCAACCGCCGCAATCGTTGATTTATAAGGATTTCTTCTTTCATCAATCCAGTGAGTTACTTCAAGTCCTTTACTTTTTCCGGTAGGTTTCATAAATTGCCACATTCCCACAGCACCTACTCTTGAACGGGCAAAAGGATTAAAACCCGATTCAATTATCGGTACATAAGCAAGATCCAGTGGTAAATTATATCTCTTTAAAACTTTTTTAATATGCGGCAGAAACTTTGTAGATCTTTCTAACCATCTTAAGAAATTATCTCTACCTCTTGTGACATAAAAGTTTATCCATTTATCAACGCGGCTATTCCAAACAAGAGGAAACAAGTCGCTTTCAATTACTTTAGCATCGGAATCAATACTATGATTTATTTTTAATCTTAACATTGCAAGTTCATTATGAAGCCGCTCGTATTCATTTTCTTCTAAATACATTTTAATAGCAAATAATTTATGTATCGCTTCATCACATAATTTTCTTGCATTTCGGAGATTGCCTGCCTCTAAATTTTTTTCTGCTCTATATATTATTTTCTCAATAAATACTATATTTTCAATAGGGATACAGTATTTAGGTATCACCACCAGCTGTTGAATGCCAAAGCAACCTTGAAAAGCTGCAAGAAATATTAAAAAAGCCCCAAAATGTATAATTTTATTTTTCATATAATTTTTTTCTCATCAATTTCTTCTGTCCTTTTCAGTAGTTCGCTTTGTAAATTTTTTGTTTCTTTTCGCAATTTTTTTCTGTTTTTTATATCCGGTTTGAACTCAACTGTTAAATGAATGCCATCCTGTACTTCAAAATCAAACTCTTCCACAGGTATTATCAGTTGACTACCGTTTTCAAATATTATTACCGCCAATTTTCCATCTTAAATTCTATCAATTACAGATTTCATTATCCTCCTTATGATAAGTGGAATATCTGTTTTATATCTTAACCGCTAAATCCTATACTTAAAGTTATATAAAATCTCCGTGCATCTTTTACATAACCGCCCTTAAATCTCACTTTCTGCGCAAGCAGATTTTCACCACCAATCTCAACGCTTCCCCACCTTGATATATTATACCTTAATGAAAAATTCCACTCCCAGTATGACTCAATATCTTCTTCAATCCTGCCCTCTTCATTTAGCCATCTTTGGTGGGGAGTGATATAATTCAGAGCCGATTTTATATTTACTGACTTTTGAGATGACAATTTAAAAGTCGGCGATACTATAAAATTAAATTCATTATATAAATATGGAAGAGGTGTATCTGCATGACGATATATATATCTTAATCTCAGAAAATCTCTTTCAAATTCTGTTTTTATTTCAAAAATATCCACGGGCCTCTCTTTATTAAAAGGCACAAGCCCCGCAGGAGAATTTATTAGTATAAGCGGATTTTCAATTCTATTAAATCTAAAATCAATATTTGCTTCGCCTAATTTATCTAAATTTCTTATGAGTTTAAGGGCAAGAGATCTTCTGCCTTCAAAGCGAAATGCCTGCTGCGGTCTGAATTTTAGAAACTTATATCTGCTGTAAAGCAAATAAATATCCGGTTTATAATATTTTTGACTGACATATATTCTATAACCGGTATTCAAAACATTTCCTCCTATTGTGCCGCTAAAAATAAAATCTATTCTGTTATGAAAAAGCGCGCCAGCTTTTAGTAAAAAAGAAAAATCTCTAAACACAGTATTATGATAAGAAATATTGATTTCCTTCCAGTGGTTTTTATCTGCAATTTTTAAATTTCTGAAATGCATGTCAGCCATTAATCTATGATTAAAAGAAATAGGAATTTCTGATTTTAATCCAATAGCATATTCTGTTCCTGTTTTTCCATCAATATCAATATTATTAAATGAGAAAAAAGGATTTATTGTAAATATTAACGGATCCCAAAAAAACTCCGTTTCCACTTTTAATAAATTTCTTCTAAAAAGAAAATCACTTGACAACCCGCTGATGTTGCCACTCCACAGCAATCGTTTATTATGTGCTTTTTTATAGTTTTTTCCAAAGTTAAGAGAACCGCTTATTAATGAAAAATTTCTACTCTCTATAACTTCTCTTCTTCCTATTAAATCATAACTATAAAACAAATTATCTATAACAAATCCACCTCCGGATGCTCTTAAAATATATTCTCCATCTAACCCGCCGCCCCCGGAAATTCTTAAAAATTTAGAGGCAGGATATATATTTAAAAAATCAAGTTTTGCTGGATGATTTAGTGATAGGGGCGTTAAAAAGTTAAATTTCCTTAACCGTGGACGTATCATATCCTCTTTATCGTATAAACCCGACAAATATGATTTATCTTCGCCCCAGACATATATATCAGGCAGCTGTAAATCTCCCTTTTTAGCACCGAAACCATATGATGAAAAGAGAAAAAAAATCA
>CAZPHG010000016.1:0-10777 GCA_964586585.1 uncultured bacterium
AATTATTTTCTTTAGAAAACTTAATAACATCTTTTAATGGAGTGCCTCGCCTGACAGATACTACTTCTCCTGAAAGACAATCTTTTACTTTTAACATTTTAATATATCCTTGTTTCTTTTATCACATAACCTTTTTGCTTTTTTTAAATTATCAACTGTGATATAATCAACATCTACCGAGCCAATAGAACCCTTTCCTTCTTTTCCGCCATGAGCGTCTGAACCGCCGGTTACAATCAAATTCAACTCTTTGGCAATTCGCAGAAATCTTTTAAGTCTCTGCGGAGTATTTCCGGGATGATATGCTTCAATACCCCATAGCCCGCGCCTCTTTAATTTCTTAAGAAATCGGACATTGCCGCCGCCGTATGTAGGATGCGCCACTACAGAAATACCGCCAACCCGATGAATCATATCAAGCGCTTCTTCCGGCGGAATATAAAGCCTCTTTACAAAAGCCGGCCGCCCTTCTTTCAGATATTTATCAAACGCTTCCGGTATGGATTGAACTACGGCAAGTTTTATCAGACATCTTGCAAAATGAAGTCTGCCTATACTTCCGCTTCTCGCCTCGGCAAAGAGCATCTGTTCATCAATTTTAATACCTAACATTCTTAATTTATTTAAAATATGAAACGCTCTTCTTTCTCTAGCGTTTTGAAATACTTTTAATTTATTTTGAAACCAACTATTTTCCCAGTTTATATAATAGCCAAGTATATGAATTTCCGATGAATTATATTGACAGGATATTTCCACACCCGGTATTATTTCAACACCTTTTTTAGCACCATATTTTATAGCAGGTTCTATACCGTAGGTTATATCGTGGTCTGTTACGGCAATTGCAGATATTTTTTTCTTTATTGCAATATCAACTATATCTTGCGGTGAATAAGTTCCATCCGAATATACTGTATGAATATGAAGATCTGCTTTTTTCACTTCTTTTTTTGATTAATTAACCCTGCCTGCAACAGCAATTTCCCTCCCACCGTCATAATTATCTAAAAGAACTCTTCTGCTTTTATATTCAAAATACCAGCCTATCCATTCCATTTGACGCCAGTTATAATCTGCTTCTTTTGATTCTGTTATACACTGTTTGCCATTCCAATTTCTCTTTAGGGGTTGTAAATCAACCAAATTTATCTCATTTCTGTTATAATCTTTTAAGATAAACTCTGCTTGTTTAATCTCTTCATTTTATTATTATGTATTATTCTTTGAACACTGTCAAAAATTTAACCGCTCATTATTATTTTAAGACATATCGGGCAGGTATCTTTCGGCTTCAAGTGAAGTAATTACCGCTTTATCGGAACATACAGGACATTCAGTATTTTTAGCAACTAAAAGTTTTTTAAACTCCATATTCATAACATCCATAGTTAGTATACTATTTGTGATAAGTTCACCTTTTCCTATTGCAAAGCGGAGCGCTTCAGCTGCCTGAATAGTTCCAAATATGCCAGCTACCACTCCAAGTATACCTGCTTGCGATGGAGGTGGTACCGCACCAGCTGGCGGCGGATTTTCAAATACGCATCTTAAACAATTTCCTGTTTCCGGAATATAAGTAAATGTCTGTCCTGAAAATTGAACAACTCCAGCGTGAGAATAAGGTTTCTTTTTTAATACACAAGCGTCGTTTATTAAAAATTTTGTAGAAAAATTATCCGCGCAAGAAATAATGAAATCATAATCAGCAATGATTTTTAAAATATTTTTTTCTGTTAATCTTTCGTAATATGTTTCCACTTTCACATCGGGATTAATATCCTTTACCTTACGGGCAGCCGACTCTGTTTTTGGTTTTTCAATATCTGAAGTAAAGTGTATAATCTGTCTTTGAAGATTGGATAATTCAACAACATCACTATCTAATATTCCTATTTTTCCCACACCCGCAGCTGCCAGATAAAAAATTGCAGGTGACCCCAGCCCTCCGGCGCCGACAACCAATACCTTAAAATTCATAATTTTTTGTTGCCCTTCGCCGCCTATACCGTCAAGAATTATATGCCTTGAATATCTCTCAATCTGCTGTTCTGTAAAATTCATAAAATGTATTTCCTTTCATTCAATAAAATTCTAAACCCTAAACTCACAACTCTTAAAATAGCATCGTTGATAGATATCTATCTCCAAGATCCGGAAATATCGTTACTATTAACTTACCTTTATTTTCATCCCTATTGGCAATTTTTATTGACGCTTTAAGCGCAGCGCCAGATGAAATACCAGCAAATATTCCTTCTTCTTTTACCAGCTTTTTTGTAGCTTCTTTTGCCTCATCACTGGAAATTTTTATTATTTCATCTATAATATCAACATTCAACACATCTGGAACAAAACCGGCACCTATACCCTGAATTTTATGTGGACCAGACTCTCCTCCGGAAAGAACCGCTGATTCTTCAGGTTCAACCGCAACTGAATAAAATTCTTTTTTTTTCTTTTTTAGTACCTCACTTACACCTGTGATAGTGCCCCCTGTTCCCACGCCGGCAACAAATATATCTATATGCCCATCTGTAGCATCCCATATTTCAACTGCTGTTGTTCTTCTATGGATTTCAGGATTTGCGGGATTTTTAAACTGCTGCGGCAGAAATGAATTTTTTGTGTTAAACGCTTCTTGTTCTGCCCTAACAATTGCGCCTTTCATCCCCTCTTCACCCGGAGTAAGAATCAATTCCGCGCCGAGCGCCTTCAACAACCGCCTTCTCTCCACACTCATCGTATCAGGCATAGTTAAAACCAAACGATACCCCTTTGCAGCGCAGACAAAAGCAAGCGCAATTCCGGTATTTCCCGAAGTCGGCTCAATAATTACTGTATCGGATTTTATTTTTCCATCCCTTTCACCGGCAGAAATCATTGCCGCGCCTATTCTGTCCTTCACGCTGCCGAGCGGATTAAAAAATTCTAATTTCGCAACTATATTTGCTTTAAGCCCGCTTGAAATATTTTCCAACTTCACCATCGGAGTCCTGCCGATTGCCCCTGTAATACCACTGAATATCTTTGCCAATTTAAATACCTCCTCTTTTTTAATAATTATTTTTACTAATATTTTGTCATATTATCAAAAAAATAGAACTATCCCAATTTTATTTTATAGTTTTTCTACCTTTTGTTTTATTACATCCCTTATTTTTCTCATAAATTTTATATCACCATTACGCGGGTCGGGGATATCCCATTCAAGAAAACTCTTCGTAGAAAAAGACGGACATTTATCTTTACATCCCATAGAAATTATAATGTCAAATTTTTTTTCTCCAACCGGCAGCAGACATTCTGCTTCTTCATGCCCTTTACTGAATTGTTTTGATATATCAACTCCCGCCTCTTTCATAACTTTAATCGCATTCTCATCAACAGAACCTCTCGGCTGTGAACCACAAGAAAATGCTTTCACCGACAACGGACATTCCGCATCTTCACTTAATTTTTTAGCCCACCCTTCAGCCATCTGACTGCGGCAGGAGTTTTCCGTGCAAACAAACAAAATTTTTTTCACCTCTTTTACCTCTCCTTTATTTATTTTAAAACCTTTTATTTCCTTCTGTCCACCAGCAGCAGTCTCCGTAACTCCTCGGAGTTTCGGAGCGGATATTCCGCCGGCAAGTGAAATTATTATATAGACACACTCTGGATAAAATGCCAAAGCCATATCTTTTTTAGATGGAATCAGCGACGAAGCAGGATGTGAATGAAATATAGAAAGCATCTCCTGTTTATCCAACCGTATTTTTTTTATCACATCAAACTATTCTTCTCTTCAGGACTCATAAAATAATTTACACTATTTTGAGCAGTATTTATCATCTTGTAAATCTTTTCCAATCCAAAGGTTACCTTAAAATATATGCGGTAATTAACTGAAAACTATCTGTAATAAGCAATATACCTACTCCGATGAGTACGACTCCGGAACCTATTTCAATAACCTTATAAAATTTTGATATTTTTTGAAATAAATTTATTGCCTTATTAATAAAGACAGCAGTTAACAGAAAAAGAACTCCCAACCCTGACGAATAGGCAAATAAAAGCATCATTCCCCTATAAACCGAACCTTCCGCAGAAGCTAAAATAAGTATTGAAGCCAATATAGGTCCGACACACGGAGTCCATCCTATAGCAAAAGCAATACCTATTAAAAAAGAACCGAAATGTCCGACAGATTTTCTTTTTATCTGAAGCCGTTTTACCTGATAGAGAAACTTTATCCGCATAATACCCATAAGATGCAATCCGAAAAGTATAATTATTATTCCTCCAATCCATCTTAAAATATCTTTGTTCTTAAAAATAAGGTTGCCGAAAAAACTTGCCGACGCGCCGAGCATAACAAAAACAAGAATAAACCCTAAAACAAAGAAAAGCGCGCTCATAAAAGTAGATTTAAGCGCCCTATCTCCGCTCCTTAATTTATCTAACGATGTACCTGTAATAAAAGAAATGTAGGCAGGTATCAGGGGCAGAACACAAGGACTGACGAAAGTCACTATCCCGGCAATAAAACTTGCAATAAAAGTTAATTCTGTAATATTTATCATTTTTCTACCTATTGTTTTACATAAAAATCAACATTGAAAGCGGAATTCTACAAAAAATCCCGAAATAACTATACATATTTTTATTTATATTTTATCATATTGTCAAGACAGGATCATCTTCATTCATCCTTAAATTATTTAAGTCCGAATGAATTTGAAAAGAAACTGGAGAATGCTACACTTTCTGCCGCTTAAAAGTGTCTTGACTTTTGGGGAGCATTACAATAAAGAACCAGGTAGGAAAAGATTTTCGCAGGATGCAGGTTGAAATAATGACATCATAGCGCAAAAAAGAATTTTTTCATTTATCGCGATATATTTAATATTTTATATTTTATAATACCTGCGGGAATTTTGATTTCAACTGTGTTTCCGATGCTGTGTCCAAGCAGTCCTTTGGAAATGGGAGAGTCAATAGAAATTTTATTTTGAGAAGGATCTATTTCATCCACGCTGACTAAAGTGTATTCATCAATTTCATCGTTATCAATATTTTTAACGGATACAGTTGCGCCGATATAAATTTTATCGGAACTTATATTTATATTATCAATAATTTCAGCAGAACTTAAAGTTATAATAATATTTTGAATCTTTAGCATAACTTGAGTTAAAGCTTCTTTAGCTGCTGTATATTCAAAATTCTCTTTTAAATCTCCGTGTTCTCTTGCGACAGATATTCTTTTAGAAATATTTGATCTTTCAACCGATTGGAGATACTCTAATTTTTTTCTTAATTTTTCATAACCGTTTTTTGTTAAATATGTAACTTTTCTCATTTTTAAAATTCTACTTATACCTTTTTAGTAATTAGGGTTTACTGAAAAATGATTTTTCAAAGTATTTTAAAGAGTCTTTATTACAACCTGCATCCTGCGAAAATCTTTTCCTACCTGATTCTTTATACTCTCTTAAATGCTGTATTCAAATTCATCATCATTAACCCCATCCTTACCCATATCTCCGCTTCATCTTTTATTGTGTAATTGATCCGATTGTACTCTCTTATTCCAAAAGCAATACCTTTTTGGACTTCTTCATATCTATTCCCCACCTTTACTCTTCAATATTTGAATATTCTCTCAGATGCTTACTTCTGGAAGGATGTCTTAGTTTTCGAAGAGCCGTGACTTCAATCTGTCTTACTCTTTCTCTTGTCACCCCGAAAATCTGCCCTACTTCCTCTAAAGTTCTCGGATATCCTCCTTCAAGCCCAAAACGAAGTTTAATAATCCTTGCCTCCCTGTCTTTAAGAGTTTTTAATACATTATCTATTTCTTTTTTTCTTACTGACTGCATAGTTGCGATTTCCGGCGTAAGCCCTTCTTTATCTTCTATAAAATCTTCAAGCCGGCTATCTTCATCTTCGCCGATTGGAGTATCCAAAGAAATTGGTTTCTGCCATATTTCCATTATCCTTTTTATTTTATTATCAGAAAGAGAAAGTTCACTACTGTATTCTTCGATAGTCGGAGTTCTGCCGTATTTCTGTTTCCATTTCATCTGCATTCTTGAAATTTTATTCATTATCTCTTTCATATGCACAGGGATTCTTATCGTGCGGGATTGATCGGCTATCGCTCTGTTTATTGACTGCCTTATCCACCAGGTAGCGTAAGTTGAAAACTTAAATCCTTTTTTATATTTAAATTTATCTACCGCTTTCATCATTCCTATAGAACCTTCTTGTATTAAATCTAAAAGAGATAAACTTGCATTTGTATTCTTCTTTGCAATAGAAACTACGAGTCTGAGATTAGCCCGGACAAGCGCCATTTTACCATCGCTTATACTTTTTTCATACTCATATACTTTTCTGATGGATTTTCTTAAATATTCAAGCGGCATATTCAGTTTTCTGGCATAACTCTGCATACTGCGTTTTATGCTTTTTATATCTTCCATTATTATCTCCATACGGCGGCTTGTAATTTTAGCAGTTTTTTTAAATTCATACTCGCTAATTTTACCGGTTTTAACTTTTAAATAAAGAGATTTTGCTTCATCATAAGAACATTTAATATTATTAGTTTTTCTCAAATAACGCTTATCCAATCTATACACCGACTCGGCAGTAGATTTAAATTTTTCAATTATTTCTTTTATTTTTATTTTTCTTATTCCGAGTTTTAAAATTGCATCTGTTATCTGATTTATTTCGTTCTCAATTTCTTTTTGTAATTTTTCCTTTTCTTTTAAAGATATCCCTTTCTTTTTATATTTTTCTTTTCTGATTTTTATTTTTTTTTCCCGTCTGTTTATTTCATTGTATGTCTCATTAACTGTATCTTCCATGTTTTGAAGTATTCTCTTTGTCTTGCGCCCGCGTTTCATTATATTTTTCGGTAAAATATTACCTTCTTTTAAATCTTTTGAAAGTTTTTTAAATTCCTCTCTCCCGACCGAAGTTCCCAGTACTAATTTTACAAGATTCTGTTCATTTTCCTGAATACTTTTAGCAAGATACATTTCTTGAGCGCGAACAAGAAGCGATTCTTTTCCCATTTCGCTTAAATACATTTTCATAGAGTCAATTTCAAGTGACGGCGGCGGAGTATTTTTAAACCCTGCGGCGATTTTTCTGCTGTCAAGTTTCTCTTGTTCACGGGCATCTATAACTTTTATATTTTCTAACTCTAACTTGTCAAATAAATCATCAACATCTCCCGCAATAATATTATCTTCATCTAAATATTCATTTATCTCCTGATAGGTTAAAACACCTTTTTTAATACCTTTAGTTACTAATTTTTCTATATCAATCAATCTGTTCCTCCTTGTAATATAACTTCGCATCTATCACTTTTTAAAGTTTTTGCCAGACGGCTAAATTCTTTTTTTACACTATTGCTCACAGCTTCATTTTTATTAATTGAATTTTTTATACAATACGCTATTTTTTCATATTTACTTTTCATTATATATCTGAAATATTCTCTTTTAAGGTCGTTCAGATACTCATCTGCCTGTAAAGAATTTATTTCTTTTAGCAATAATCCTGAAAGAAATTTCTTATCTTTTTCATTTACCTCGCCAAGCATTTTATGAATATTACTATTATAGCGGTTTATAAAATTTTCAAGCAGATTATAGTATTTGTTCGGCTTATTTGTTTTCTCTTTTAAAATATCTGAAACTTCTGCGGCATAATCCGGATGTTTGATGACAATATGAAGCAATTCTTTCAAAAGTCTTTCTTCTCCTGTTAAACTTTTCTTTATATTATAAGCAGAAGCAGCAGGTTTCCCTCTCCGAATGAGCCTTTTCACTTCAAAGTTTATGGATTTCTCTGATATAGAAAGTTTTTCAGAAATCATTTTAACTGTTTCCTCTCTCTTTATAGGGTTTTTAATTCTTTCTATCATTGGCATCAGATCTTTGACAATTTCCGCCTTTCTTTCGGCAGCATCGGATATATTTCTAAAACGAGAAACGCTATAATTTAATCTCCACTTTAAAACAGAAACAGCTTTTTCTAAATTCTTGATAAATAATTTCGTATCTTTCCTTATTATATCCTCAGGATCTTTGTCCGGCGGAAGCTCGCAAACCTTACCTCTTATATCGGATTCTAACAAAAGATTAAGTCCTCTTGAAGTTGCTTTTTCGCCAGCTTCATCAGCATCAAAAGCAAGTATTATTTCGTCAGCCCATCTCTTAATTTTATAAATATGGTCGGTTGTAAGAGCCGTTCCCAATGTCGCCACGGCAAATTTTATTCCAAACTGATGCGCTGCTATTACATCCATATAACCCTCTAAAAGCAAAATTTTACGCTCCTGCCTTATATTATCTTTTCCCTGATAAAGCCCGTAAATTAATGTCCGCTTTTCAAAAATTTCATTCTGTGCTGTATTTAAATATTTCGGAGTTTTAGAATCATTTAATACTCGACCGCCGAAACCCAATACACTGCCGCTTTCATTGACAATCGGAAAAATTATGCGCAAATTAAAATTATCATAGAGCCGCCCCGAATGACCTTTTCTGACAAGAGATGATTTTAATAATAAATTCTCTCCCACTCCTTCTTTTACCGCTAATTTCAAAAGTTCCTTACCACCCGGCGCATAGCCGAGATTAAACATTTCTATCATATCTTTATTGATGCCTCTTTTATTTAGATATTCTCTTGCAAAACTACCTCTGTTACTTAAAAGATATTTATTGTAAAAAACTGCTGCTCGCCGATTCAATTCCAAAAGGTCATCTTTTATCCTGCTTTTTCTTTCATATTCCTTTCCTTCTTGAAAACTAAGTTTAATATTATTTCTTTCGGCAAGCCGCTTTAATGCATCAGCAAAAACTATGTTCTCCATTTTCATTATAAAATTATAGACATTGCCGGACTCTCCGCATCCGAAACAATGAAAAATCTGTTTCTGTGGAGAGATAACAAAAGACGGAGTTTTTTCCTGATGAAAAGGACAGAGCGCCTTAAAATTTGATCCCGCCATATTCAGTGGAAAATATTCTTCTATAAGAGATACTATATCAGTTGCTTCTCTTACCTTATCAATTATTTGTTCTCTAACCATAATTTATTATTTTTCCATATAAAAAACCGGATTGCTAAAATTTATATTCTTTTGGCAACCCGGCTAACAAAATATCCGCTCTTTAACCAGTTGGATTTAGTTCCGTGGCTTTGCGTCCCAAAGTTTCCTATGGTTTGCTTTTTTCTTCATATCTTTTATTTTAATGTAATATTAATATACTTTTTCAAAAAAATCAAGTTGTTGTATGATGGACGGTACAAAAATTATATAAGCCTAATTAAACATTTTTTTCAACTTTTTTTAATCCCTGAATTGCTTTCACAATATTAGAATTAAATTTTCCGTTAATATATTTAATAATTTCATTTTTTCATTAATCAAATAAAAAAAGGATTATTCTTTTTTTCAGCCCCGACAGTCGTGGCAACGCCATGACCGGGATATATTTTGATATCATCTTTAAGAGTAATAATCTTTTGATGAATTGTTTCTTCAAGTTGCTTTGAATTTCCGCCCGGAAAATCAGTTCTTCCAGCGGAACCTTTAAAAACAGTATCTCCGCAAAAGAGCATTTTATCAATATAAAGAGATATCCCACCGGGCGTATGACCCGGAGTTTCAATTACTTTAAGATTTATACTGCCTGAAATAATTTTATCGCCTTCAGTAACAAGTCTTGAAGGCGCGGCTGCTTCTCCTTTACCATCGTAATAATCAGTTAAATTTACCGTATGTTTATTAAATAAATCTAACTCTTTTTCTCCTAATATAACTTCTGCATTTGTTTCTTTTTTTAGTTTGCCGCCGGCTAAAATATGATCCCAGTGACAGTGAGTATAGATAATATGCGTAACTGTCTTTCCCGTTAGCGCAACAAGGATTTTATCCGGCTCAGAAGCCGGATCTATAACTACAGCAGTTTTATCATACAAAATATAACAATTTGTGCCAAGCGGACCTAAAGTAAGAATTTTTAATTTCATCCTATTACATTTTTTCTTATTTTTTCTTCTATTTCAGCGGCTATTTTAGTATTCTTTTTAAGATATTCAATAGCAGCAAGACGACCCTGTCCAATCTGAGTTTTTCCCATTGAATACCAAGTTCCGCTTTGCTGGATAATTTTTTCTTTTAATCCAAGATCTATAAGACATCCTTCTTTTGATATACCAAGCCCATACATAATATCAAATTCCGCTTTTCTGAAAGGCGCAGCCACTTTATTTTTTGCCACTTTAACTCTTATACGGTTGCCTACTTCTTCGACGCCTGATTTTATTGAACCTATTCGCCTTATATCTAATCGGACAGATGCGTAGAATTTAAGCGCCCTTCCGCCCGGTGTAGTTTCGGGGTTACCGAACATTACGCCTATTTTTTCTCTTAATTGATTCACAAAAATAGTTGTTGTAGTTGATTTTGCTATTGATGAAGTGAGTTTTCTAAGCGCCTGAGACATCAATCTTGCCTGCAATCCTACATGACTGTCGCCCATATCGCCTTCAAGTTCTCTCTTAGGAACAAGCGCCGCTACACTATCTATAACTATTACATCCATTGCGCCGCTTAAAACAAGCGTTTCTGCAATTTCCATTGCCTGTTCTCCGTAATCCGGCTGTGATATAAAAAGATTGTCAATATCTACTCCTAATTTTTTCGTATATGCAGGATCCAGCGCATGCTCTACATCAATATATGCCGCATTAC
>CAZPHG010000017.1:0-10580 GCA_964586585.1 uncultured bacterium
GGAAATGGATGGGATACGGTCATATACAGCAGAAATATGCTAAAGAGATAAACGAATTTTATGTTAGATATTTTCATGAGTATTTGAATTTTCATCGTCCTTGCGCATATCCTGTTGCTGTAAAAGATAAAAAAGGAAAGATAAATAAGAAATACAGATATCAGTACTATATGACTCCATATGAGAAATTGAAGAGTATTCCTGATGCCCACAAATGCCTGAAAAAAGGAATTACTTTTGAAGAATTAGATAAAAAATCTAAAAGATATACGGATAATGAGATGGCTAAAAAGGTGCAGGTTGAAAGAAGTAAATTATTTGATAAAATATTACAGGTAGCATGATTCTTACTTTCCTCAAAGGTATAATCTCTTTATCGGTTCGTTATTGCTGTTGGCAATTCGCGATGTTGATATTATTCTGATTTTTAATATAATTAAAGAAGATAAAAACGCTGGCTATGTTTATGTTGAAAGCGTAAGAGAACTTAAAAATAGCATAAGGAGATAAAATTTTAGATCTTTTTCATGATTCACTTATGACTTTTCAATTAGACAGAGACAATTATAAAGTGAAAAAATAGAAGTGATAGATGATTTAACTGCTGAAAAAATCCAAAAAGTTAGTGATAAATTTGATTTTTTTGATTGGCTATGAAATCGGCTCTATTATCGGAGAACGGATACATATCGGTTTTTTAAAAAGCGAAACATTCGCACTTTCTGCCGATTAAAAGCGTCTTGACTTTTGGTGTAGTAATGAATAATACGGAAGTAGTACGCACTATTGCAAAAATAAGGGTGAGCAAATCTTGATTGATGAAGAAAATTGTGTCATTTCTGTAAAGAGAAAACAGGAGGGATTATGTTTAATCAAAGAAAAATTAAAGGATTGTTAATTACTGTAGCGATTGCGATTATTGTTTCAGGTTGTGGTAAAAGAGTTGAAAGGATTGATGTTGGAAAACAAATAGATCTTTCAGGAAGATGGAATGCTACTGATTCCCGTTTAGTATCTGAAGAAATGATAAATGATTGTCTTTCAAGACCATGGATAAATCAGCATCATGAAAAAACAGGCGAAAAACCTACTGTTATTGTAGGAACGGTAGTAAATAAAACCGATGAACATATTGCAACAGAAACATTCACAAAAGATTTGGAAAGGGCATTTATAAATTCAGGAAGAGTTCAGGTTGTCGCGTCCCGCCAAGAGAGAAGAGAAGTGCGCGAAGAACGTGAAGAAATGCAGGAATGGGCATCGGAGGAATCGGTTAAAAAATTTATGGAAGAAGAAGCAGCTGATTTTATGCTTAAAGGTGTTATCAATTCTATTTTAGATAGAGAAGGAAGAAGGTCGATTATATTCTATCAAATAAATCTTGAACTCATAAATACCGAAACCAACCGTAAGGTCTGGATCGGCGAGAAGGAAATAAAAAAATATATAAGAAATTAAACCTATTTTTGAAAATTAAATTTTTATTAATAATTATTGTTTTTTTATTAAGCGGATGTACTAAAACGTATACCGCGAGGATGATGCCGGTAAGAGAGAAAATAAAAGCAGGCAATATGTCTGCTGCAATCAATGCATTCGAAAAAGCAAATTTAGATAAAGAAGGAAGAAATAGACTTCTCTATCATATTGAAAAGGGGCTTCTTTATCATTTGGCTGGAAAATATAAAGAGAGTAATTATTATCTTGAAAGAGCGGAATGGATTTCGGATGAATTATATACAAGAAGTTTATCTTTAAAAGCCGCTTCTTTAATAACTTCCGATTTGATCCTTGACTGGCGCGGTCACTATTATGATTTTCTGTTTATCAATTATTATAAACTTTTAAATTTTCTTCATTTAGGTGATTTTTCCGGTGTGCTTGTGGAAGTTCGCAGAATTAGCCATAAACTTGCGCTTTTTAATAAAGAAAACGCATTTTTACACTACCTCACCGCAATATTCTACCAGCATAATAATCAAATCTCCGATGCTTTTATTGCATATAAAAAAGCATTTAAATTATATAGCGGAAAAAATTATAATGTTCCTATGCCCAATCAATTAAAAAGGGATTTATCGGTTTTTTACGGTGAAACAGGATTTTCAAGATTTAAAGAACTTCCGTCTGAAATACTTAATTTATACCGCCCGCCACGGGAGTATGGAACAGTTGTTTTTCTTATTGAGACAGACTTTGTGCCTCATAAGTATGAAAAAAGAATTGAAATGATGATTCCGCGAGAATATAAAAAAAAATATTCTGATAGATTGAAAGATGTTTACTATCTTAGCATTGCAATACCGCAATATAAAACACATTTAGACAGTATCAATAAAGTGAATTTAAAGTTAAACAATGAATATTATACAATGGATTTAGTTGCTGATATAGGCGCTATGGTTATTGAAATATTTAATGAAAATAAACCGAATATTATCGCAAAATCTATAGCCCGTGCAATCACAAAATATGTTTCTTATAGAAAAGTCAGAGGAAAAGATGATGCCGACACTCTACGCAGAATATTAGGAGCATCTGTAAATATATTATCCGTTGCTACAGAGAAAGCGGATACAAGATCGTGGCTTACTCTTCCCAATAGAATTTTTCTTTCGCGTCATTATCTTAAACCCGGTATCTATGAATTTAATATCACTGTTCAAACGGAAAAAGGAATATCTGAAAAGTTTCAAAAACAAGAATTTACTGTATGCAAAGGAGAACTTAAATTTATAGTTTTAAGAAAAATCAAAAATCTTCCCGGGATTTAAAATATAATTAGGGTCAAACTGCTTTTTTATTTGTTTCAATAGTTTAATATATACGGGATCTGTAAATTTATTGAAATATTGTTTTTTAGTTATGCCTATGCCGTGTTCCCCCGATACTTTTCCGCCAAGATAAATGGCGCTTTTAAAAATTTCGTTTTTCATTTGTTCAATTTTTTCTTCTTTTAATATTTCTTCTTTAGAATGTGCGGTAAAATTAAGATGAATATTTCCATCACCAAGATGTCCGAATATGACAGCGTTAACTTTATATTTTTCCGAGATATTATAAACGAGTTTTAACAATTCTCCAACACTTGCAGGTGGTACCACAACATCTTCTTCGCAGATAGATTTTGCCTGATGAACTATTGCATCATGCGTAGAACTTCTTATTTTCCACAATTTTTCTAATTTATCTGATTTATCTGCAACAAGAACATCGGAAGCGCCGTTATCTATGCATATATTTCCCGCTTTCAATGTTGCCTCTTCTAATTTTATTTTATCATTGGAGTCGAATCTGACTAAAAGTTGATTAAAATTAGAGAACTGAATGTCAATATCTAAATATTTGTTTACAAAATCAAGTGTTTTAGAATCCATAAGTTCCAGCATAGTCGGATTCATATTTTCTTTTAATATTTGCTGAGTTGTTTCAGGAATTTTATATATATTGGTAAAAGGGGCAATAATCCAGGCGGTATATAATGGCATTGCAATTAAGCGAAAAGTAAGTTCTGTAAATATTGAGAGTATTCCTTCACTTCCGCACATAAGTTGCATAAGTATTTGGTCAGAGGAGTTTTTTACAATCTTTCCTCCCGACTGCCATATATCGCCTTTTCCTGAAATAGATTTCATTCCTGTAAGATAGTTTCTGGTAGTGCCGTATCGTACAGTATTAGCGCCGCCTGTTGATTCGGCTACATTTCCCCCCATAGTGCAGGATTCCATTGACGCAGGATTAATAGGATAAAATAAATTAAAACTTTTTAATTCCTGTTGAAGTGTGCTGTTTATTACACCAGGTTCAACGACTGCCATACGATTTTTGCTATCTATATCGATTATTTTGTTTAATCGTTCAAATGAAATTACTACGCCGCCATAGAGTGGAAGACATCCTCCGGATAATCCTGTGCCGCCGCCTCTTGCTGTTATAGAAAATTTTTCAGCGTTTGCAAGTTTTATTAATTCGTATAGAACAGATATATCACAAAGTCGAACAACTGCTTCCGGCGGGTAATAAATACCTGGTGTTTCATCGGCTGCATATTGTTCAATGTCTAACTTGCCTGTTAGAATATTGTCTTTTCCTGCAATATCGGTAAGAGAATTTAATATTTTGTTATTCAATTTATTATACATATTTTATTGTATCGCGCTCCTATATATATTGATTTTTTAGGGCAAAAAATACCACAATAAAGTATTTAAATTGGCAACTGCATCAAATTCAATATGGTGGAGGCGTTGTGGCATATAATCCGCTTATTACTAAACGGTGCGGACTATCTCTTTACCTCAAGATAACATAGCCATAGGATTGGTGTATTATAATGCTTTCCCAAAAATCAAGACACATTTAAGCAGCAGAAAGTGTAGCATTCTCCTGTTTTTTTTTCAAACTCATTCGGACTTAAATAATTTAATGATGAATGAAGATGATCCAGACTGTAATCTCTTATTCCAAAAGCAATACCTTTTTAGACTTCTTCAAGTGTCTCCCCTTTATGGCTCCTCGGGTAGGACTCGAACCTACAACATAGTGGTTAACAGCCACTCGCTCTACCAATTGAGCTACCGAGGAACTCTAAGATACTAACCATTATACATAAAAAAAATAAAATTCAAAAATCTCTTCTTCCTTCTATCGCTCTTCCTAAAGTTATACTGTCGGTAAATTCTAAATTACCGCCCATAGGAATTCCGTAAGCAAGCTGCGTAATTTTTACAGGATAATTATTAAATATGCTTTTTATGTAAAACGCTGTCGCTTCACCTTCTACATCAGGATCAAGAGCGAGAATTATTTCTTTGATTTGAAATTTTTCAACTCTTTCTACAAGTTCATTAATCCGTAAATTTTCCGGCTCTATTCCATTAAGAGGAGATAATGAACCCATAAGCACATGATAAAGTCCTTTATATTCGTCCGATGACTCTAGCGCAATAATATCAGCAGGGTTCTCTACCACGCAAATGGTTGTTCTGTCTCTTTTTGCAGAAGAACATATATTGCAAATTTTTTCATCTGTAATATTGGAACAAATAGAACAATGTCGGATTTTTTCAATAGCTTCTTTTATTGCGCCACAAAGTCCTTCTGCTTCTTTTTTGGATGTTCTGACAATGTAATAGGAAAGCCTCTCGGCAGTTTTAATCCCTATGCCCGGCAATCGGGATAATGCATTTATCAGGTTTTCAAGAGGTTCCGGGTATCTGAACATTATCCGAGCATATCCGGAAGTTTTAAGCCTCCCATTGCCGCCTTTGCTTTTTCTTTCTGCATTTCCTGTTGTTTTTTAAGACAGTTATGAATAACTTGCTTAACAGATTTTTCAACTTCTGTTTTTCCTTTGTCAAACAGTTCTGTTGATATTTCAAGTTTTTTTACTGCGCCACTTCCTGTAATTGAAATATTTACTCCATTTTGACTGTCGGAAATGACAGCGTTAGATAATTCTTTCTGAACTTTTTTTAATTTATGCGCCTGTTTCATTAATTTCATCATATCCATTTTTTACTTTTTCCTTTCAGGTAATTCTTCTGACAAAGAATCAATTTTGCCTTTGAATTTTTCTACTATTTCACTAATAATCGGCTCTTTTTCTTCAATCATCTGAGGTGAAAATAACGGTCTTACTTGTTGAACTGCGGCTATTTCTGCCTGTTTTTTTTCAATACTATTTTTTTTTATCTTCCTTATATCAGGATAAAAATCATCTCCCATGACTTCTTTTATTTTATTTTTAATTGTCTGTCGGTGTTTATCATTTAATTTCAAAGGAGTATTATATGTTATAATTATTTTTTTATCCACAAGGTTTGTTTCTGCTTCTTTAAGCATATGATAAAGAAGCTGGGAATCATTTTTTATCAGAGAAAGAATAGTTGTCCATTTTCCATCTTTACTTGGTTTTATTTTTGTTGTTGGCGCACTTTCATTAAATTCTTTTTGAATAGGAACAGTTTCTACTTTATGCGAAAGCGATATAGGATTTGGATTCTTATCAGAATCTGCTGTTTTATTTACAAGATTTAAAATGTCATCATAACCGACATATTTCTGACACAGTTTAAAAAGTATAGTGTCCATTACAATATGAGGGTTCTCGGCGTATTTCATACGCTGAAAACTACTGCTTAAAAATTCTATTATCCATATAAGTCGTTCTCTCGTAAAACCTTTTGAAGCATTGAAAAGATTGATTGAATATTCTTCGCTGAATCTCATAAAAGAACTTGCTTTGCCGAAAACTTCAGCAAACATCAGATTGCGGAAGTGAAGCAGTAATTCATTAAAAAGGCGATTAAGATTATATCCCTCTTGTATTAGTTTTTCTGTAAGTTCCAGCGCTTCTTTTATGTTATTTGTTTTAAAATATTCAGTATAAGAAAAAAGATACTGGCGCGGGATAAGTCCTAATATATCTATTATTTCCGAAGCAATTATACTGCCGTCGGAATAGGAAAGAACTTGATCCATTATACTTTGAGCATCACGCATACTTCCTTTTGCCGCACGCGCAATCATCCATAATCCCTCTTCTTCGTATTCAGCAGTTTCTTTGCCTGCAATCTCCTGAAGATTATCTTTGATATTTTTTTCGGAGATTAATTTGAAGTTAAATGTCTGGCATCTGGAAATTATGGTTTCAAGAATTTTTTCCGGTTCTGTGGTTGCCATTATGAATATAACATGAGAAGGGGGCTCTTCAAGAGTTTTAAGGATAGCGTTAAATGCTTCCTTAGTAAGCATATGCACTTCGTCTATGATATAAACCTTGTATGTCAGAGAGGCGGGAGCAAATTTTACATTTTCTCTTAATCGTCTTATTTCATCAATGCCCCTGTTAGATGCCGCATCTATTTCTATTATATCAACATTTGAAGAATTAGTTATTTCTTTACAGATAACGCAGATATTACATGGCTCTTCATTTTTTCTGTCTTTACAGTTTATTGCTTTTGCCATAATTCTTGCCGCAGTAGTTTTTCCTACGCCCCTTGGTCCTGTAAAAAGATAGGAATGGGAAATTTTGTCAAGTTTTATGGCATTTTTTAAAGTTCTGGATATATGCTGCTGACCTATTATTTCATCAAATTTCTGAGGTCTATATTTTCTTGCAATGACAAGATAAGACATAAAAATTACTCCTTTCAAGCATTATAATTAAAAAAAAATATTAATCAAAATTTTGATTTTTTTGAGTAGAATTATATAATGTAGTTATGTCAAATACAATTAGTGGAAGTCAAATAGCGGCAGAAATAAGAAAAAAAGTAAAAACTCAGATAGCTAAAGACACTGATAAAAACAGACCGCCAGCTCTTTCAGTCATAATTGCAGGCAATGACGAGGCAAGTATCTATTATAGCGAAATGATTGAAAAAGCGGGAAAAAAAGACGGCATAAAAGTATCTGTTCATCATATAAAAACCCCCACTCCCGCGAAATTATTAAATTTAATTGATGAGTTGAATAATAATCCTGTTCTTGACGCTATTCTTATTCAGCTTCCGCTTCCGCAAAACATAGATAAAAATGTAGTGTTTAATACACTTTCACCAAAAAAAGATGTTGACGGACAGACCCCGCTGAATATCGGTCGTTTAGCGGCAAAACAAAACGGAACGCACCCGGCAACAGCAAAAGCAATTATAAAAATTCTAAAAGGAAATAATATAAAAATATCAGAAAAAAGAGCAACTGTAATCGGCAGAAGTACCGCAGTAGGATTGCCTGCTGCGCTACTTCTTACCCATGAAAACGCCACTGTAACTATCTGTCATTCTCAATCCATACCGCTAAAAAAATTTACAAAGGAAGCGGATATTCTTGTTGTATCGGCTGGAAAGCCCGAACTTATAACACAGGACTATGTTAAAAAAGGAGCAATTGTTATAGATGTAGGAACAAATGATGTGGATGGTAAATTAGTAGGTGATGTTGATTACGATAATGTTCTAAAAATTGCTTTGGTCTCACCTGTTAAAGGCGGCGTAGGCGCTATTACTCTTGCATGTCTTTTTGAAAATACTTATGAACTATACAGAAAAAATTTACACCGTAACTGAAATTAATAAAAGAGCAAAAGGGCTTCTTGAAGCAGAATTTTCTGATATAATGTTAGAAGGCGAAATATCAAATTTTATACACCACTCATCAGGTCATATGTATTTTACCTTAAAAGATGGAACTGCTTCAATTGATGCTGTATTTTATAAATACTTAAATGAAAAACTGGATTTTAAAGCATCTCGTGGAATAAAAGTTCATGTAAAAGGAAGAATAAGTATATTTGAAAGAGGCGGGAGGTATCAGATAATTGTAGAAACAATGAAAAAAGCTGGTGCCGGCGAACTTTGGGAGAAATTTCTGAAATTAAAAGAGAAATTAAAAAAAGAAGGTATTTTTGATGAAAAATATAAAAAACTTATTCCTCATCTGCCGCAGATTATAGGAATTGTAACTTCTCCGACAGGGGCGGCAATAAGAGATATACTTAATGTTATAAAAAGAAGATTTGCCGGTATAGAAATAATTCTTTATCCTGCGAAAGTGCAGGGACCTGACGCTGCCTTTGAGATTACCCGCGGCATAGAATTTTTAAATAAAAAATATCATCAAAAAATGGATGTTATGATAGTTGGGAGAGGCGGCGGTTCAATAGAAGATCTTTGGTCCTTCAATGAAGAAATAGTTGCAAGAGCAATATTTAAATCATATATTCCTGTTATATCGTCAGTAGGACATGAAGTTGATTTTTTAATATCTGATTTTAGTGCTGATTTAAGAGCGCCTACCCCATCTGCTGCCGCAGAACTTGTAACAAAAGACAGAGAAGAACTCATAGCAAAACTGAAAAAATTAAATCTGCTTATAAAAAATTCAATTGTCCATAAAATTTCACTTATAGAGGAACGGATAAAATCAATTTCAATGCAAACTGTATTTAAATATCCCGAAAGGTTTATTCAGCAGAAAGAACAGGAAGTTGATTATTATATAGACGGCATTCGGACAAAAATAAAACATTTAACTGAAAACAGAGAAAATAAATTAAACAGCATTTCAAATAAACTTAATTTGCTTTCACCGCAAAATACTTTAAATCGCGGATACAGTATAACCTATTTAAAAGATGGCGGTTTCATCGTGAAAAATTCAAAAGATATAGAAAAGGGTATTTTACTTAAAACAATTTTCAGCAGTGGTTCGGCTGAAAGTAAAGTAGTGCAAAGGAGTGCAAAATAATTATGATTGCTAAAAATGAAATAAAACTAAATTTTGAAGATGCGCTGAAAGAATTGGAAGAGATTTCAGTAAAACTTTCAGAAGGAAATATCCCGCTTGATGAATCCATTAAACTTTTTGAAAAGGGAATGGAATTAAAAAAGTTTTGCGCCGGACGGCTTAAATCCGCCAAACAGAAAATAAAAATACTTATTGATGAAGAAGAAAAAGATTATTCTGATGAGTGATTTTATCGATTTACTTTCTTCTGAAAAAGTAATCATAGATGAATTTATAAAAAAAGAATTAAAAAGAAAAAAACCGGCTTTTTATCCGCAACTTTATCAGGCAATGGAATATTCGCTTTTTTCCGGTGGAAAAAGAATTAGACCGATATTGCTTATGTGGTGCGCAAAATTAGGGAAAGATAAACTATCGGATGCGAACATTTCGCCTATTTTAAATAAAGCGGTTGCGGCGATAGAGTATATTCACACTTATTCACTGATACACGATGACCTTCCTTCTATGGATAACGATGATATAAGGAGAGGCAAACCGACATCACATAAAAAATTCGGAGAGGCAGTAGCAATTCTTGCAGGAGATGCGCTGCTTACAGAAGCGTTTGCTTTACTTGGCGAAACAAATATAAGTAAACTTACTGTCGTTCTCGCTGAAAATGCCGGCGCCGCAGGTATGGTTGCTGGTCAGGTTGCCGATATTGAGCGGGGGACGCTTTCAATAGATTATATTAACAATCTTAAAACAGCAAAATTATTTAGATGCGCAACAGTTATGGGCGGCATCTGCGGGGGAGTGGAAGATTCCGTTCTTGAAAAATTAGCTGACTACGGTATAAATTTAGGCAGAGCGTTTCAATTAAGAGATGATATTCTTGATAATGAAACGGAAAATAGCGATTTAACATATAAAAAAGCATCTGATTTTATAAATAAAGCAATAAATTCAATAATAGATATAGACAGCGGAATGTCCGATGTCATAGAAAATCTAACAAAATTAGCAAAATTTGTAATCAAAAGGAATGTATAAAATAATGATACTGAAAAAAATAAATAATCCCGAAGAATTAAAAAAAATTAATAAAAAAGATTTACTCCTTTTAGCAAAAGAAATAAGAGAAAAAATTATTTCAACTACTGCAAAAACAGGCGGTCATGTTGCGCCTTCTCTCGGAGTGGTAGAACTTACTATTGCGCTTCATTATTGTCTTCATACCCCAAAAGATAAAATAATATGGGATGTAGGACACCAATCTTATGCGCACAAAATTTTAACTGAAAGACAAGAAAAATTTTCTATGTTAAGGCAAATGAAAGGTA
>CAZPHG010000018.1:0-10546 GCA_964586585.1 uncultured bacterium
TGCTCTTCCGATCTGAGAAATTTTTAGATGTAGTACTTAAATCCGAACGGATTAACTCATTTCAGAAACCGCTTACTGAATTTGTAAGCACGTTGGGAATTGTAGCTATATTGATTATAGGCGGTTTAGCGGTACTTGACGGTGCTGCTACTGCCGGCACATTTTTTGCATTTATGGCAGCGCTCACTTCTCTTTATATGCCTGCGAAAAATTTATCCGGATTAAATCAGCAACTTCAAAGAGCTGTTACGGCAGCAGAAAGGATTTTTAATATACTTGACCATAAAGAACATATTATTCAGATTGAAAAACCGCAGATTTTGACAGATTTTAAAGATGAAATAAAATTTGAAAATGTGAGTTTTTTTTATGAAAAAGAAAATTATGTTTTAAGCGATATAAATGTCCAAATAAAAAAAGGCGAGCTCGTAGCTTTTGTAGGTCCATCGGGCGCGGGAAAAACTACATTAATAAATCTTGTTCCAAGATTTTTTGACCCGCAGAAAGGCAGTATAATTATAGACGGCATAGATTTAAAGGACTATACAATTAAGTCATTAAGGCAGAAAATAGCGATAGTAATGCAGGATGTAATACTATTTAATATGAGCATAAAGGATAACATCAGTTATGGGTTGGGAAAGTTTAGTAATGATGAAATTGAAAAATATGCAAAAACAGCTTATTTACATGAGTTTATAGTAAAATTTCCTGACGGATATAATAGTATTGTTGGAGAAAAAGGCGTAAAATTATCCGGCGGACAAAAACAGCGAATATCAATTGCGCGAGCACTTATAAAGAATCCCGAGATACTTATACTTGATGAAGCGACTTCTCATTTAGATACGGAATCGGAAAATTTAGTGCAGAGCGCATTAGATAATCTTATGGAAAATCGCACTACGCTTGTAATAGCTCATCGGCTTTCAACAGTTCGGAAGGCAGATAGAATAGTAGTAATAAATGATGGAAGGATTGAAGAAGAAGGAAGACACGAAGAACTTTTAAGTATAAAAGGGATTTACAGGAGAATGTTTGAATTGCAAACACTGGATAAGGTATAGGTATATAGTTGTGGCGGCATCGTCTAGCCCGGTTTAGGACACAGCCCTCTCAAGGCTGCGACACGGGTTCAAATCCCGTTGCCGCTACCAAAAAGAAGGGGTAGAGGAGCATTCTTGGAAAAAAAGAATAGTTTCTAACGGGGGTTTATTTTAGAAAACTAAATAAAATAATAAGGGATCCTAATAATAGTGAAACCGAGAATTATAGCATTAAATATACGAGATATATTTGTACTCACTTGCTCAAATCTTTTGTCCATTACTTGCCGTAAACCGGTCAATTCTATATCCAAATGAGTTATATGGTTGAAATGGGTTTTGAATAAAAGAGGTATTGCATTATCATCAGAGAGCATACCTTTTTCTTCAATCTCTTTTTCTGCATCACGACATTTTTTGGTTAAGAATTTTTGTAAAATTTCAGTTGTTTCTTTTTCAAACATTTTATTGTTTTCCTTGTTTTAATAATATTATAATTCAATTAAAAAATTTTATCAAATTTGAATCTTTTAAGATTGAGTGTTGTTTACAGGCGAAGCGTTAAGCAAAATTAAATAGGAAAAAATTATGAAAATAGGTTTTATAGGATTTGGGAATATGGGTACAGCAATGGCAAACCTTATTGCTTCAAATGGATATGAAGTAATTGGATGGGAACTTGATGAGAATGTTGTAGATGAAATAAATAGCAAAAATCTAAATTCTAAATTTCTTCCCGGGATAAAACTTAATCCTGCTTTAAAAGCTACAAAAGAATTGAGTAGTGTATTTGATAATTGTGAGATTATTTTTATTGCCATCCCATCTGTGTTTGTAAAGAGCACACTTCAACCATTTAAAGACAGGGTTGCTAAAAATATCGTGCTGGTAAATTTAGTCAAGGGAATTGATAGTAATACAGGTCTTACTTCATTTCAAACAATTTCTTTGTTGTTTCCCCAAAGTAAAAAAATAATGCTTTCTGGTCCTTCAATTGCCAATGAATTTGCAAGAAAGATGCCCACAGTAGTTGTACTTGCAGGAAAAAATAAGTCAGATTTATCTATCGTTTCGCATATTTTAGATAACGAATACTTTAGGACGCGATTTTCCGATGATGAAATTGGAGTAGAGTTAGGCGGAATACTAAAAAATATTTATGCTATTGGATTGGGAATGTTTGATGGAAAGAATATAAAAAGTGTCAATTTCAGAGCCGCATATTTAACAATTACTTTAGATGAGATGCGAAAAATAGGAATAGCCCTCGGGGCAAAAAAGGAAACTTTCTCCTATCTTTCTGGCATGGGGGATTTGCTCGCGACTTCTTTAAGTGAACATAGCCATAATAGAAAGCTTGGAGAGTTATTGGCTGGGGGGTTGAATCTTAAAAAGATAGAAAACAAGATGGGTGTATTACCTGAAGGGTATAATGCGTTAAGGGCGGTTCTATATATTGCCGAAAAGTTTCATATATCTACACCGCTGGCTAAAAGTTTATGGGATGTAATTAATGGAAGATATGACGTTGAAAAATTTATTTACTTATTTATAAAAGATTTTTTTGAATGAGAGAGGAATTATGAAAATCGTATTGGCAATTGATCTTGGCACAACAGGAAATAGAGTTATTGCTTTTTCCAAAGAAGGAAAAGTTGCAGCAAAGTCCTATTATGAATTTCCACAAATATTTCCAAAATTAGGATGGGTGGAGCATAATCCTTTCGATATATGGAATACTACAAAAAAGGCACTAAAAGATGTTATCTCATCAGTAGGGATTGACAATGTAATATCAATGGGGATAACTAATCAGAGAGAAACAGCGGTATTGTGGAATAAAAAAACAGGAGTACCTGTTTATAATGCTATTGTTTGGCAGTGCAGGAGAACAAAAGTAATATGCGAGCAATTGTCTAAATATTCCTCTATTATAAAAGAAAAGACAGGGCTTCCTTTAGATCCTTATTTCTCGTCTACAAAAATTAAATGGCTAATAGAAAATATAAAAGGTGTGAAAGAGCAAATTGATAAAGGAGAAATACTGTTTGGAACAGTGGATAGCTGGATTTTATGGAATTTAACCGGAGGGAAAATACATGCAACTGAACCAAGTAATGCTTCACGCACGCTTTGTTACAATATACATATATTAGATTATGATGATGAATTATTGAAAATCTTTAATTTGCCGCGAAGTATTTTTCCGGAAGTAAGAGAAAGCGGAAGTCATTTCGGAAATACAGATAAGAAAATAACAGGTAAGGAAATACCAATAACCGGAATTTTAGGCGATCAGCAGGCTTCTTTCTTTGCACAGGGAGGTTGGGAAAAAGGGATAGTAAAGAATACTTATGGAACAGGATTGTTTGTAATGACCTCCACCGGAAAGGATTTAATTGAGCCCAAAAGATTATTAAACACAATTGCCTGGAAAATTGATGGAGAAATTAATTATGCTTTAGAAGGGAGTGTTTTTATAGGAGGCGCCAGCATCCAGTGGCTGAGAGATGGTTTAAAAATTATCAAAACATCTGCTGATACAGAAATGATGTCTCAATCACTTAAATCTAATGAAGATGTATATTTTGTTCCGGCTTTAGTAGGTTTAGGCGCGCCATACTGGAATCCAACGGCTCGTGGAATGATAATTGGAATTACGAGAGGGACGCAACAGGAACATTTTGCCAGAGCAGCATTAGAATCAATTGCTTATCAGACAAAAGATGTGATAGAAGAAATGCAGAATGTAACAGGAATGAAATTTAAAAAATTAAGAGTAGACGGCGGCGCAGCGCAAAACAATTTTCTTATGCAATTTCAAGCAGATATTCTTAATATAATTATAAGAAGACCTTCTTTAATTGAGACCACTGCGTTAGGAGCTGCCGGAATTTCTGGAATTACAGCAGGATTTTGGAGTAAAAAAGAATTTTTTAATTTAATAAAAATTGATAAAATATTTACTCCAAATATGGATAAGAAAAAAAGAGATTTTTACTACTCAAAATGGAAAGAAGCAGTAAAAAGAGCAATGAATTGGACAAAAGATTAATTTTTTAACTTCTCGCCGCAGCGCAGATAAAACTACTCTATTTGAAATTAATTATAAAATTTGCTATAAGAATAAAAAATTATGGATAATGTTACCCAAAAATTAAAAGAAATTGTAAACGAAACGCTTAAAGAAAAGGGATATGAATTAATTGACTTAAAATATGGCAAAAGAGGTAATAACCGCTTTTTACAAATTTTTGTTGATAAATTTAATACATTAGAAAATTTTCAAAGTAAAGAATGTAGTATAACTATAAAGGATTGTAAAATTATATCTGAGTTTCTTGGATATAATTTAGACAGAAACCCTGAATTAATAGAGCAGCCGTATAATTTAGAAGTTTCCTCTCCCGGGTTGGATAGAGAACTTAAAACAGAAGATGATTTTAATAAATATTCAAGCAGAAGTATAAAATTAAAACTCTATAAACCGATAGATAACTATCGTATTTGGAAAGGAAATATTATATACGCTGAAAACGGACAGGTTATTTTTGAAGATGAAAAAAACTATCGCAGAATAGTTGATATTGAAAATATTGTTAAAGCAAATTTAGAGGTAATTGTGTAAAATGGATATTGATTTAAGACCTGCTCTTGAGCAGATAGAAAGAGAAAAAGGTATTTCCAGCGCTGAAATAATTGAAATGCTGGAAAGCGCTTTAACTTCCGCGTTTAATAAACATGCAGCAGATAAAAGTGTGGAGTATCACTCTAAAATAGATGCGCAATCAGGTAAAATAAAAGTTTTTGTTGAAAAAATAGTAGTTAAAAAAATAGAAAATGAGGCAAGAGAAATAGATAAAATTTTAGCTATGGAAAAAGATGCTTCTATTAAAATCGGGGATAAAATAAATGTAGAAGTTCCTCCTGATAGATTTGGAAGGATTGCAGCGCAGACAGCAAAGCAGATTATTATTCAAAAAATGAGAGAAAATGAGAAAAAAAATTTATTCAGCGAGTTTAAGAATAAAGAAAATCAGATTGTTTCTGCTGCTATCTATCGTACTGTAAATAATGCCTGCATTGTAGAAATAGGCAAAGCAGAAGCTATAATGCCCGCGCGCGAGCAAATAAGAAATCAGCGGTATGATATAGGCGATATTATAAAAGTTTATATAATTGAAGTGGAACAGGGACATCGCGGTCCGAAAATTTTAGTTTCTAGAACTCATCCCGGACTTGTTAAGGGACTTTTTACTTATGAAGTTCCTGAAATAATGGATGGCACAATTGAAATTATGAAAATTGTGCGAGAGCCCGGTGTACGCTGTAAAATGGCTGTTATGAGTAATAACTTAAAGGTTGACTCTATAGGCTCTTGTGTAGGCATAAACGGAATCAGAGTACAAGCCGTTATAAATGAACTCGGCGGTGAAAGAATAGATTTAATTAAATATTCTAAAAATATAAAAGAATACCTGTCAAATGCTATGAGCGCTGCTGTTGTAAAAGAAGTTATCATTCTTAACGACCAAGAAAAAACCGCAAGAGTTATTGTGGGAGATGATATGCTTTCTCTTGCAATAGGAAAAAACGGGCAGAATGTACGTCTTGCCGCGCGTCTCACAGGATGGCATATTGATATTCAAACAGAGAGCCAATTGAAAAATATTGAAAAAGAAAACTTTAAAGAAATATACACAGGATTGAGATCTCTGTCGGGAATCGGAGAAAAAACAGCAAGATTAATTATTGAAAGCGGTTATGATACTTTTGCTAAAATTAATAAAGGAGGGATTAATGCAATTGCCTCTATTGATGGTATCGGTGAAAAAACAGCTGAAAAGATTTTAATAAATATTAAGGGGTTGTAAACCTTATTTATAACTACTAAGAAAGAAATAGATAATGAAAAAAATAAGAATTTATGAAATAGCAAAAGAACTAAATTTACCAAGTAAAGAAATTATAAAAGAAGCGGTAGAATTAGGGGTGAAAGTGAAAGCCCATTCTTCAACAGTAACGGATGAAGAATATGAAATTATAAAAGAAAGTTTAAAAGAAACTAAAGAAAAAACTGAACCTGTCCAAACGGAAAGTCCACTGTCTGCGAAAAATTTGCAACCAGAGAAAGGTTTATTGCCAAAAGAGAAAAAAAGTAAGATATCAATTAAAAATCTTCATCCTCGCGCTCCGATTGTTACGGTTATGGGGCATGTTGATCATGGTAAAACATTGTTGCTGGATAAAATATGCCATACTAATATTATAGCAGGCGAAAGCGGAGGAATTACTCAGCATATAGGCGCTTCAAAAATTAAAATTAAAGGAAAGGGAGATATAGTGTTTATAGATACGCCGGGTCACGAAGCGTTTACAGCAATGAGGGCGCGCGGAGCCGGGATTACCGATATTGTTGTATTAGTTGTAGCAGCAGATGATGGAATTATGCCGCAGACGATTGAAGCTATAAATCATGCAAAAGCAGGAGATGTTCCTGTAATAGTTGCTATTAATAAAATTGATCTTCCCGACGCCAATGCCGAGAAAATCCGCACCCAGCTTTCCCGGCATGAATTATTAACAGAAAAGTGGGGCGGCGATACTATTACAGTAGCGGTTTCTGCTAAAACCGGAAAAAATATTGAAGAACTTTTAGAAATGATACTTCTTCAGGCGGAAGTACTGGAATTAAAATCTGAAATTAATTGTTCAGCAAAAGCAGTAGTTTTGGAATCTGAACTTGATAAATGGATAGGTTCTACGGCATCTCTTATAGTAACGGAAGGAACACTTAAAATAGGAGATTCTTTTATTTGCGGAAGCGCTGCCGGAAAAATTAAAGCGATGACGGATTCTTTCGGAAAAAAGATAAAATCGGCAGATCCATCCACTCCTGTTAAAGTTATTGGATTTGAAAATTTACCTGATACAGGAGATATTCTTGAAATTGTCAAAGACAGAACACTTGCGCGTAAAATATCTAAAAAAAGAAAAGAAGACGAAAAGCAAAAAGGAGAAGTTTTTCAGCCGAAGAAGATTACATTAGAAGATTTAAGAAAACAACTGCTTGGAGAAGAAAAAAAAGAACTGCGGATGATTTTAAAAACAGATGTAGCAGGCACACTTGAAGCAATAAAAGACGCTTTAATAAAATTAGGAAATGAAGAAGTTCCTCTTAATATAATACATAGCGGCATAGGCGCTGTGACTAAAAAAGATATAATGCTTGCCTCAGCTTCTAATGCCATCATAATAGGCTTCAATATCAGTACAAATTCATCAATAAAAAAAGAAGCGGCGCAGGAAAATATTCAGATAAGAACATACCGCATTATTTACGAAATAATTGATGATATAAAACTTGCAATGGAAGGTATGCTTGTTCCCGAAGAAAAAGAAGTTCTTCTTGGAAGAGTTGAAGTTAAAAAAATATATAATATTTCAGGCGTGGGAACAATAGCCGGTTGTTTGGTAATAAACGGTATTGTAAAAAGAGTCGGACAAGTTCGCGTTTTAAGGGATTCCGTAATAGTATATCAGGGAAAAATAGCAGCGTTAAAAAGATTTAAAAAAGATGTAAGCGAAGTTCAGTCGGGTTATGAATGTGGAATAAATATAGAAAATTTTAACGATATCAAAACTGGCGATATAATAGAAAGTTTTGAAATTAGCCAAAGAAAAAGAAAATTAGAAGAAGTCAAATAAAAAACCTACCTCTAAAATGAAAGAAAGCAGAAGAACTCGCAGAGTATCAATTCTTATAAAGAAAAAACTCGGAAATATATTGTCAAAAGAAATTTTTGATCCCGGTGTCGGTCTAATTTCCATATCGGATGTTATTCTGTCGGCGGATTTAAGAATTGCAAAAATATATTTTACCATAATCGGCGGAAAAAAAGATTTATTAAAACAAATTAATATAGTTAAAAATCTCAGTAAAGTAATGAGGCGGAAATTAACGAGAGAAATTGTTTTAAGATACAGTCCGGAGCTTAATTTTATATATGATGATACGCCGGCAGAGGCGCAAAAAATTGAATATATTTTAGAAAAAATAGATAGAGAGAAAAATGAAAATAAATATAGCGGTACCTGAAAAAGATAAAAAAATTATTTCAAAAATTATAAAAGCAGTTAAAAATTCAAAGAGCGCTTTTATTACATGGCATGCCCGCCCAGATAGCGATGCTATCGGAGGGGGACTTGCGCTGTCCAATCTGTTAAAGAAATATATTAGTGATGTAGAAATAATATCGCCTACGCCACCCGCTAAAATATATAAATATTTTAAGGATATTGATGTTATTAAAACTTCTATTCCCGTTAAAAAAAAAGAAGTAGGTTTCATTATTGATTGTTCGGATATTTCCCGGCTTGAAAGTGTATCGGAACTTTCTGATTGCGCAGAGACAATTATAAATATAGACCACCATCGCTTAAATAGCAATTTTGGCGAGATAAATTATGTCAGACAGGATGCCTCATCTGTTTGCGAATTAATATTAAACATAGCAATTGAAATGGATTACGCGATAGATTACGATTTTGCGTTTTATATTTATATCGGAATTGTAACAGATACTAATAAATTTCAGGAGCAGAATACATCGGCACGCTCGCATAGAATAGCGGCGGAACTTATTGAGAAATTGATTTCACCTGTTAAAATTGCTTCTTTAATATATGGTGATAAGGAAATAAGCACTATTAATCTTTTTTCAAGAGCAATCGGGACATTAAAACTTTCTTCATCCGGAAAAGTAGGTTATATTACAATTACTCCAAAAATGCTTTCCGATACAGGAACACTTGATGAAAATACAGAAGGAATTATTGATTATGCCCGCAATATAAAAGGAGTTGAAGTGGGGATATTATTTAAAAAAATTGAAGGACTTAATGGAATAAAAGTGTCATTTCGCTCTAAAGGAAAAATTGATGTATCGCGGCTCGCAGGAAGATTTGGCGGCGGCGGTCATCATAATGCTGCAGGATGTTTTGTCAGCGGAGATTTTGATAAAGTTATTAATAAAGTAATTGATGAGGCAGAAAAAGGTGGATGGAATAGTAAATATCAATAAACCTGTCGGTTGGAGTTCTTATGAAACTGTCAGAGTACTGAAAGAATTATCAGGAGCGTCAAAAGCAGGGCACGCAGGTACTCTTGATCCTGATGCAAAAGGTGTTTTGATTATACTTTTGGGCGAGGCATGCAAAGTTTCTTCAATTTTTATGAATCAGGATAAGGAGTATGAAGCAGAAATTATGTTAGGTTATCAATCAACAACATTGGATGCAACAGGTGAAATCGAAAAATGCCGCAGTGAAGTGGAATCTTTAAAAAAAGATGTTTTAAAAAAACAACTTTCTTCTTTTAAGGGTATTTATCGGCATAAAGTGCCGGATTATTCCGCAAAAAAGTATAAATCAAAACCATTTTATAAAATTAAAAGAGAAGGGAAAACCCCGCCGCTGCGATTTCAGGAATCAGTTATTAAAAGTATAAATTTTATTGAATACAATGAGCCGCTCTTAAAATTTTCCGTTACCTGCACATCAGGAACATATATAAGAAGTTTAGCAGTGGATATAGCTAAAAAACTTGGAACTTCTGCTTATCTTGATAAACTTATCAGGACAAAAACAGGAAAATTTTCTGTCCAAGATGCGATGCCGCCTGCCGAAGAAAAATGGAAGAATGCTTTTATTGATTTGTCAATAGCTCTACAAAAATTTTCGTATGTAGTAATAGATAAAGAATCTTCAGAAAAATTAATAAGTGGTACGGTTTTTAAGCGAAAAAATATTATTGATACAAAAGGCGATATAGAAGTTGGAGTATTCGGCGTGTATTCTTATGAAAAAAAAGTGCTGGCTATTGCCGAAAATAATGAAAATAGTTTCAAGATCAAAAGGGTTTTTAAGGTTTGATTATAATAGAAGATTATAAATCAGTTAAACTTGATAAAAGACAAGTTATTACAATAGGCACTTTTGACGGGTTTCATCAAGGTCATCAATTAATTGTAAAAGAATCAATTAAAATTGCTCAGAAACATAATCTTGAAACCACTCTTATTACTTTTCAGCCGGATGAAAATCTTAAAGTATTAACTACGCTTTCCGAGAAACTTAAATTTATTTCAGATGCCGGCTTTAATAGAGTAATCATACTTAAAAGAAATGAAAGTTGGCGTAATTGGACACCTGATGATTTTATAAAATTTTTTTTACAGCAGCAGCTAAACATTAAAATTTTAGTAGTTGGTGAAGATTTTAGATTTGCTAAAGACAGACAGGGCGATATCGGAACGCTCAGGCAATATAGCAGTAATTTTGAAACAGTTCAAGTTGCCCTTGAATATCTTGACGACATAAAAATCTCATCGTCTAAAATCAGGGAATTTATTAAAGAGTCAAAAATTGAAGAAGCAGAAAAACTACTTGGAAGACATTATTTTTTTTCAGGCGATATAGTGCCTGGAGAAAAAATAGCA
>CAZPHG010000019.1:0-3008 GCA_964586585.1 uncultured bacterium
TTCATTGCTGCAATTTTTTTAAAGCAAGTTCCAAATCTTTTCTATGAATGATTCTGCCAATGATTATTTTATTGCTTACTATACTGAAAAGAACTCGGTAATCTTTAATTTTTAGTTCATATTTAGCGGGTTTAAGCACTCGTCTGATCTTTTTGATTCTACGCCCATCTGGAAAATGACTTTTCTCAATGGTTAGTATCTCTCTGCTTATATCCAAAACAATTTTAACTGATATTTTGTTGAAATTTTTTTCTGATTTTGGCGTGTTATAAATTTTAAACATCTATATTTTTTTCTTTAAGATAACGACGGAAACTTCTATAATTACCTTTTTCAATATCTTCATTCATTTTATCTAACATCTTTTGAAATTTAGGCGAGTGCGTAATAATATACTCTTCAAGAGTATTTTCATCAATACGGGAAAGAATTGCTTTTGGCTTTCCTCTGAAAATTATAATTACATCATTTCCCTGTTCTGTAAAAGCTATCACCTCAGGTGTTTTTACTTTAAGGTCACGCATATTAGCATATTTAATCATATATCCTCCTTAGAGGTTATATAGCGCAAAAGAGCTACATTAATAGTATAATACAATTTATTTTATTTGTCAATATCATGTAGGAGCAAAATGAAAATGTCCCCTTTTAGTATAATAACCTCTGCTAAAGAGATATAATAAAAAGTTGTTTTAACCATTCAAAAAGAGGAGATAAAGAAATGAGAACTGAGTTAAAAAAAGGCGAGCAGCAGATTTTAGTGCTTAATAAGCATTGGTTTGTTTTACTAAAGCCAGCATTATTGTTGGGGCTTTTTCTTATTTTGATAGTTAAATTCTACTCTGCTGGATCAGAAATCAGGGGAATCGAGAGCATATCTTTGTTTATCACCCTTGTTGTTGTTCTTTATTTTGTCTACAAAATATTTGCAAGGAAATTTGATATATGGGTGGTAACGAATTTAAGAGTTATTGATGAATATGGAATATTTTCACACAATGCAAAAGAGAGTCCTCTTGATAAGATAAACAATATATCTTACCGACAATCGTTGTTTGGGAGAATTTTCAATTATGGTGATGTTCAAATCCAAACTGCCGCTGGAATGGTGTTCCTTCCCAGATTAAATACCCTTCTTAAGTAAACATTTATCCCAGAATAATATACCCATATTAAAAGAGCGGCAAAAGTTAGCTCAAGCTATTACATGCAAGCAGAAGGCTGAAGCAGATACTAAAGAGTGTCACTATTGTGCTGAAATTATCAAAGCAAAGGCAAAATTATGTAGATTCTGTGGAAAAGAATTAAAATAGGTTTTTATTCATGCAAGCTTTTTGAATATCGGCCTCAAAGGTATAATAAATTCCATAGGTAAAGTCCCATAAAATTCCATAGTTAAAAATGGTGGAAAAGTTGAAAAAATAAGTAAAATTCCTTTTATACGCAAAAATTATAGGAAAGTTGCAGAAATATTACATTCTTTCCAGATTTTCTTTTTTTCCATACAGAGATAAATATAAGTTGCAGAACTTCTCTCTCTTATCCAATTAATCATATTTTTATAAATTTTTATTCTTACCGAATCGCTATATCTAAGTTTTTCGTCAAATCCAATTAAAAGTTCACTATCTAAAATATCAGCGTCAGGATATCTGTTTTCTATAATTTTTTTAAGTTTTTTAGTGCTTCTCAACGCTCCGATACTTATCCATACAATTTTTTCAGAAGGGATATTATCAAATAAAAAATTAACAGTATCTCTGTAATCATCTTCCCAGCCGTTATAATAAATTACCGGGTCAAAATGGAACGCAACTTTATAACCGGCAGCTGCGCATTTTTTAGCAGCATTTATTCTTTCAGAAAGCGACGCTGAATAAAATTCATTTTTATCTATAATTTTTTTTGGATTTAACGACCACGCAACTACTATATTTGAAGATAATTTTGTATTAAGAATATTTTTTATATTATTGCTTTTTGTCTTAAATTCAAAAGTTATTTCAGGATATTTTGAAAAAAATTTTATTAAAGTGGAAGAAAATCCTGTTATATTATCAAAAGCAAGCGAATCGGCAAATTCTCCTGTTCCTATTCTTTTATATTTTGAAATTGAATTTTTAAGAACATTTAAATACTTATCTATATTTGCAGAAATAATAATTCCCGGTGAATTTGAATATATTTGCAGATAGCAATATGCGCATTCATACGGACAGCCAAATCCAAGATTTAATATAGCGTATCCGCAATGAATGCAACCCGCACTGCATGGGCATTTTTTAAAAAAATCAAAATTTTCGTTTACTATAAAAAAATTATCTCTTCTTTTATTATATAATTCAATTGAATGTTTTTGCGTATCTTTTGTAAATTCTTTAAGCGAAGGTATTTCTTTAAATAAAGAATGCGGAAATGCTTTTTTAAATCTATCTAACACTATTGTCTTAGCAGTATTTTTTTCAAAATAAATATTTTTAGGGTATATTGCTTTTATGGGTTTTATTCGGACTTTATATTCCGGATTAATAGAAAGGTAAGGCAGATATGGTTCAAATTTTTCTTTGTCCAATGAACTTGCGGGAAATCTTTTTTTTAAGAGTTCTTTTTTTATAACAGAAAATCTGTTTTTATTATATTCTCCTAAAATCTTTTTAAAATCTATATTTTGACTTTTTGAAATTTCATACAGAAGCCGCTGGATTTGATTTTTTTTATTTACACCTAATTTCTTAAAATTTCCATCAACATATCTTTTAATTTTATCAGTTAAGAGCATTAAGTGGTTGTAAATTATTCTCTTTTTCTGTCAGATAAAAGCACTATATTTTTTAATTCGTCTATATTTTTTACCTGTAGCCATTTATCGGCAAAGTCAGCCTGTTGACCAATCTGAGCAATTGCTGCTAAAACTTTTAAATGTATATTTCTTTTGTCTGCCGAACCTAAAATAACAAATATTATATGAGCAACTTTATCTTCAGTAAATATAACTCCTGCTTTTGCTC
>CAZPHG010000019.1:3018-8356 GCA_964586585.1 uncultured bacterium
AACAATTTCAAAAATATTTTCACCTTCAACAATAATATGCGGAATAGCCAATCCTTTTTTCACCACAGTAGTATATTTTTTCTCTCTTTTTATAAAATTTTCAACTAATTCTTCATGATTTAAATCACGCTCTTTAATTAAAAGAGCCGTTATTTTCTTAAAAAAATCTTCCATTTTTAACGGTTCTTCTATATCTAAAACACTTGCTTTTTCAATAAGATTATGAAATTCATCTTTTATAATATCATCTCTGTGGATAACAATATCCTTTAACTCTGTAAGAAGATTTTTCGAAGCAAATTCTTTATCTTTTAAAACAAGGTGTTCTAAAACATATAGCAGCGCAGAATCCTGTTCCGCTCTTTTCTGGGCGTATATTTTATACCAGATAAACCCCGCTAAAAGAAAGATTAGAGTCAAAAATACAATAAATACTCCCATCTCCATCAAAAGAAAGCCGCCGCCTAATATTCCTACTATCTGTAAATAAGGGTAGAAAGGAGCGTGAAATTTCGGCATATAACTTAAAATTTTACTCTCTCTGAATAAAATAAGAGTTAAATTCGCAAAGATAAAAAGTAAAATCAAAACAGTTGAGGCAACTTTTACCAATAATTCAATTCTCAAAAATAAGACAGCGCCCATCATAAGTAACCCGGTGAAAATGATGGCAATATAAGGGGTCTTAAATCTTGAACTTATTTTTTGAAAAGCAGGCGGCAGAAGTTTATCTCTGCTCATACTTAAAGGATATCTTGCGGCGGACATAAGCCCTGAATTTGCCGTGGAAACAAAAGCTAAAAAGGCGCCAAAACTTATGATTGCTTTTAAAATATCGCCGCCAAAAACTCCTGCTCCATCCGAAATCGGAGTGAGACTTCCTCTTAAAGATTCAGGAGTTAAAACTCCAATAGTTACAAAAACAACCAAAGCATAAAAAATAGAAGTTACAATAATAGCAAGTATTACTCCTAACGGAAGATTTCTTCCGGGATTTTTTGTCTCCTCAGCCAGAGCCGCTACTGTAGACAAACCTCCATACGAGATAAAAACAAAGCTTGCCGTAGTAAATACAGCACCTAATCCTTCAGAAAAAAACGGATTGAAATTTTCAAAATTAATTGTTCTTGCGCCCCAAAAAACATAAAGGAGAAGTATTCCTAAAAGCCCTAAAACTAAAACCACCTGAAATCTTCCTGCTTTTTTCACGCCAATTAAATTCAAAATGATAAAAAATATACAGCACAATACGGCAATGACATTTAATGGTAAATCAGTTATTGCAACTAAATAAGCTCCCATTCCTATAAGAGCAAATGCGCCTTTTAAACTCATAGCAAGCCAATTGCAAAAACCGGCAATGGTGCCTAAAAGCGGCCCAAACCCCCGCATTATATAAAAATAATCCCCGCCTGCCTTAGGCATAGCTGTAGTTAATTCCGCCATACTTAAAAGAGCAGGAACACATAATAATCCTGCTATTACATAAGATATTATAACTGCAGGGCCTGCTCTTGTAAAAGCCATTCCCGGCAGAATAAACAATCCTGAGCTAATCATCGCTCCGGTAGCTACACAAAAAACATCTAAAAATGTAAGTTCTTTTTTTAATTTACTCATTTTACTTCACTAATTTGCCGCAAGAACCTTCTTAAAATCATCAGGAAGCGGCGCTTCAAAATACAATCTTTTTTTTGAAATCGGCTCTACGAAAGAAATTTGAGCAGCATGAAGCATCTGACGCGGTGCCTGAATAATGGATTTTTCAGCATACTTTCTGTCTCCAATCAATGGATGACCGTAATAGGCAAAATGCACTCTTATCTGATGAGTTCTGCCACTTAACGGATATATTTCCACATAAGTCATATTTTTGAAACGCTTCTTCACCACAAATCTTGTTAATGATTTTCTTCCATCGTAAGAAATACTCATCTTTGTGCGATGTTTTTTTGAACGTTTTATCGGAGCGGAAATCTCACCGCTATCTGCTTTTATAACTCTTTCTGTTAGAGCTAAATAAACCTTTTTTACTTCTTTTTCTTTAAACTGTCTTTTTAATTCAATAGCAGATTCTTCATTTAACGCTACAAGCAATAGTCCGGTAGTATCTTTATCTAATCTATGAACTATTTGCGCTGCCGGGAATTTTTTATGAAGTTGATCTAAAAGAGTTTCTCCTTTATAACTATCCGCCGGATGAACAACAACTCCGGCATATTTATTTATAACAAGAAGCGACTCATTTATAAAAATTATTTGCACTCTATTTTTTTCGGAGTATGACAAATCCCAATATAACTCCCGATACCGCTATCCATTGTGTAGGTGTTAAAAAACCAATTAATTCACCTCTAAAATCGCCTCTAAAAAATTCTATTGTTATTCTAAATAAACTATAAATTAAAATACCAAACCCAAACACAAAACCATTCTTTGATTTACGAAATTTTATCATAAAATATAAAACTGCCGCTAAAATAAATGAAAATATTGAAGAATAAATTTGAGTTGGATGAAGAGCTATTCCAAGCGGTGCTAATGATAACGGATTAGTGAAAGTAATTCCCCAAAATACATTTGTAGGCAGCCCATAGCAGCAGCCGGCAAAAAAGCAGCCTATTCTTCCTATTGCAAGCCCTAACATTAACCCAGCCACGATAATGTCTCCGACTACCAAAACTTTTAATGCCTTTTTTTTACACGAATAGACAACCCAGAGAGTTCCCCCTATAATACCGCCCCAAAATACCAATCCACCTTGCCAAAATTTTAATATTTCTATCGGATTATTTAAATACCGTTCCGAACTAATTAGAATATAAGCAATCCGCGCTCCTAAAATTCCGCTGATTATAATACCAAAGAAATTTTTTTCTATAAAATCTTTTTTTATATTTCTGTATTTTGCTAAATTAAGCGTAAGGAGATACCCTGAAAAAATACCAAGCCCAAGAAAAAGTCCATAACTATTAATTGTTAATCCGCCTATTGAAAATAATTCAGGATGCATCTTTACAAAACATTGAATACATTATAAGAAACGCCCCTATAACTATAACGGTATCAGCAATATTAAAAACAGGCCATATCTTAAAATCAATATAATCAATCACGCCGTTATGAAAAATTCTATCCCATAAATTAGACAATGCTCCCGCTAAAATCAAACTATAAGCAATACGCAAAAATTTTTGTTTAATACGATTAATTTTTATAAATACAATTAAAAAAATCACCACAGCTATCTTTATAAATATTAAGATTGTATTACTGCCTGCAAATTTACCAAAAGCCATCCCGGTATTAAGTAAATAAGTGATATTAAGAAAAGGAAAAACAGAAATTATTTCTCCGAGAGCAAGATTTGTTATGATTAAAGTTTTTACAATTCTATCTATAACAAAAATAATAAAAACTATATAAAAATTCAAATTACTTCAACACAACGACTGCAAAGAGCTGGGTGCGTTGAGTTATCTCCTGTACCATCGGTTACTATCCAGCACCGCGCACATTTTTCACCGGCGGCTTTCTTTATTTCTATCTTTATTAACGCTCCCATAAACTCAGCGCCATCTTTTAAATGAGATTTTTTTTCTATATCCACCTTACTCACTATAAAATACTCTTTCCAATCTTCTTTTCTTTCTTCTATGAATTTAATAATTTCTTTAGAATCCGGATTGATTGAAATTAAAACAGTACTTTCAAGCGGGTCTTTTATTATTTCTTTTTCTTTCGCATATTCAATACTTTTTAATACAATATTACGAAGTTCTACGATTTTTTCCCATTCATCATTTAAAGCAAGATTCTTCCATTTTGATAAAACTTCCGGAAAATCGCACAGAAAAATACTTTCTTTGAGGTTAGAATCTTCACCTATTAAATTCTGCCAGCCTTCTTCGGCAGTATGGCTTAAAATCGGAGCTATCATTTTCAGTAAATTTTCACCAAGTATTTTTAGTACCGTTTGCGATGACCGTCTTTTATGAGAATCTTCTTTTGAAACATACAGCCGGTCTTTTAAAATATTAAAATAAAATGAAGATAGCCAATTATTACAAAAATCATGAATATTTTTAATACTTTTGAAAAAAAGATAATTATCAAAATTTTCAATAATTTCTTCCAACATAACTGTAAATTTATGCAGAATAAATTTATCAAGCGAAGTTAAATCTTCATATTCCACTTTTCGATAGATTTTCAAATCACCTATATTTCCAAGAACAAATCTTATGGTATTTCTTATTCTCCGATAGTAAGTTACTGTCTGATTAAGAATTTCGTCGGATATTTTTATATCTTTAAAATAATTTTCATTTGCTACCCAGAGGCGAAGTAAATCTGCGCCGTATTTTTCTACAATTTTCTGTGGGCTTATCACATTTCCAATTGATTTTGACATTTTCTTACTATCGGCATCTACGATAAATCCATGCGTGAACACACTTTTATACGGCGCTCTATTACGCAACGCAACAGAAGTTATTAATGATGTCTGAAACCAGCCTCGATGCTGATCCGAACCTTCAATATATATATCAGCAGGCCATTTTAAATTTTTATTATTTGCAAGAACAGCAAAATGACTGACTCCGGAATCAAACCATACATCTAAAATATCTTCGCCTTTTTTGAAATCTACTGAACCGCATTTGCACTTAAACTTTTCGCTGGTATCGGACATTTCGTCGGCTGCGGACTTTCCGCCGTTGAGAATTTCGTTAGCTGTCAGTTGAAACCATCCGTCAGAACCCATTTTTAAAATTATTTCTTCTATTTTTTTAAAACTCTCTTCAGTTGCTATATACCCATCACATTTAACACAATAAAGAACAGGCACAGGCACTCCCCATAGCCGCTGACGGGAAAGACACCAATCGGGTCTTAATTTTATCATAGAAGTAATTCTTTTTTTTGCTACTGCGGGATAAAATTCTGTCCTTTCAACCTCACTTAAAATCTTTTCTCTTAAACCATTCTTATCTATATCTAAAAACCACTGTTTTGTCGCTCTAAAAATAACAGGATTTTTACAGCGCCAGCAATGCGGATATGAATGAACTATTTTTTCTTCTTTGAAAAAAATATTTTTCTTTTTAAGAAGTTCTATAATTAAAGAATCGCTTTCAAAAACTTTTTTACCTTCAAGTTCTTTCACGCAGACATCTTTTGTAAATCTACCTTCTTTATCAACTGGCGAGAGGACAGGCAGTCCGTATTTTTTTGCGATGATATAATCATCTGCTCCATGGCCAGGCGCTATGTGAACTATTCCTGTCCCCTCCGAAATAGTAACAAAGTTGCCATTTATTCCTTTTGAAATATT
>CAZPHG010000019.1:8456-10495 GCA_964586585.1 uncultured bacterium
TTCCTGTCCCCTCCGAAATAGTAACAAAGTTGCCATTTATTCCTTTTGAAATATTATCTCTAAAAGGATGTTCAAATTCTGCATTTTCAAAATCTCTGCCCTTAAATGAAGCAATTTTTTCATAACCTTTATAATTTTTTATAAATTCTTCCGCTATAATAAGACACTCGTTATTTACAGTGGACCTTATACAGGCATAATTATAGTCAGGATGAAAACAGAGAGCAACATTTGACGGAAGCGTCCATGGTGTAGTAGTCCATATTAAAGCAAACACATCTCCTTCAATATCAGTCATTCCGTTTTTTTTAAGAAGCTTAAATTTCACAAAAACAGATAGTGAACTTATATCATTATATCCTACTTCGGCTTCCGCAAGCGCTGTCAAGCAGGAAGAACACCAATACACAGGTTTTAATTCTCTGTATATAAAATCGTTAAGATAAAGTTCTCTGAAAGCCGCTATGATACTTGCCTCATAATTATGCTGTAAAGTAAGATAAGGATTATCCCAATCGCCAAAAAGTCCTAACCTTTTGAACTCTTTTTGCTGGAGTTTGACAAATTTCAGAGCATATTTTGCCGCTTTTCTTCTAAAATTAACTTTTCCATAATCCGTTGATAAAGAAACTTCCCCTTTATTCATTGTTTTAATTAATTCATATTCAACAGGCAGCCCGTGGCAATCCCAGCCCGGCACAAAAGGAGTATAAAAACCTTTCATAGATTTATATTTTACCACAATATCTTTTAATGTTCTGTTCAGAGCATGCCCAAGATGTATATTACCGTTTGCATAAGGCGGACCATCATGAAGAATAAATTTTTCTGAATTTTTGTTTTTTTCAAGCAACTTGCCGTATATATCATTCACTTCCCAAAATTTTTGAATATTCGGCTCTCTTGTAGGAAGATTTGCCTTCATTGAAAATTTTGTAGAAGGCAGATTTAATGTTTTATTGTAATTCATCGGATTTTATTATTATTTCTTTCTCTATTGTATCCAGTTAATTTTTTAAGTAATGCTGCGCCGTATTCTGAAATTTTTTGAGCGTCTTTTATTCGTGAAATCATTATTTTATCGGTTGTCTTTAACAGTTTTTTATTACTACTTTTTTCATTATATCAAAATTGCTCTCACAATAAAAAATAGAATAAAACAGGTACTTAAAAGGACATACAAAAGAATATTTTCTTCTTTTATCGGAAAAAATTTTCTTCCGTTTTTACAAATAAGCTCCGATAGTTCTTTAATTAGAGGACCTACCGGAAATTCCTCTATATTTTTTTTAGTGAAATTTATATACAATTTCGCTACAACAATAATCACAATAAATAAAATCACACTGTTAATTATATAACCAATTACGCTTAACATTAATTTTTCTCCTTTACTGCAAGTTCTTCCGACTTTTTTCTGCCTTTCTCTAACGCTTCATAAAATACCTTATCAAAAGATTTTTCCGTTAGATAGTTAATCGCAGCTTCTGTTACGCCGCCTTTTGAAGCCACATCCTTCAAAAGTTCATTAAAAGATTTTTCATTTTTTACCATAAGCGCACCTGCGCCTTTAATAGTAGCTGCAGCAATTAACTTTGCAGAAACACTATCTATTCCACTATTCACCGCAAATTTTTCCATCGCATCTGCAAGATAGAAAAAATAAGCGGGACCCGAACCAGACAACACCGTAATTGTATCCATAAATTTTTCATCCAATCTTAAAGTTTTACCCATAGAACCAAAAATATTTTCAACTAATTTTATCGTTTCATCTGGCGTTTCATTTGAAGCGGATATTATAGAAATACCTTCTCCGATTATACAAGGAGTATTCGGCATTACTCGAACAATTTTGTTACTATATAAAAATTTTTTAATATAATCAATTGTTGTCACTGCTGCTATACTTATAATCGTCACATTATCTATTGATGTTATACATTTCGATAAATCATCTAAAACACTGTCTATTTCTTGCGGTTTTACAGCAATTATATATATATCGCTTTTAGGCGCATCACAAATATTTTCAAATA
>CAZPHG010000020.1:0-10273 GCA_964586585.1 uncultured bacterium
GCAATAAATTTTTTACCGCCAAATCTTTCTTCAAGCGATTCCTTAAAAGTATCAAAGTTAATTATTCCGGTAATTCCTATTAACGCACCTAACATTGCAATGTTTGTTGAAAGTTCTGTTTTAGCTGTATCCATAGCTATTGTTGTTGCGGCAGTATAATATACTTTTGCTTTTAAATTATCTAACTTTTCATTATCTTCATCTGACAATTGGAGAGGCTTTTCAGAATTAATTATTACTATTCCTTCATTTTTTAAGCCGTCATAGAAAGGCATAGTATAACTTTTGCCAAGAGTAATTACATGAGAATGAAATATCATAATTATATGCGGGTATATTATTTCCCCTCTCTCGTAAATTTGTTCATCCGATATTCTCACATAACTTTCTGCCGGAGCCAGCCTTTTTTCCGCTCCAAAAAACGGATTTACCGTAGCAAATTTTCCTTCTTTTACTACTGCGCCGGCAAGTATATGAGCAGCAGTTATCACTCCCTGTCCGCCTAATCCAGACATCCGTATTGATATATTCATAATTTATTTCCCCTCCAATTTTGCAATAAATTCTTTTGCTTGAGGACTGATATATTCTTTTATATCATAACCGCCGGTTTTTTCTCTTTCTTTAGCTGTTTTTAACGATTCGGAAGGTTTAAATTTATAATTTGTAGGACACGCACAGTATATCTGTACATAAGTAGGACCTATTTCACGGGCGATAATTATAGCGCGTTGGACTATTTTTCCAAGCCGTTTTGCTTTTACTGCTGTCACCATTGCCGTATATTCGCAACCTGATTGGCGTGCGATTTCAGGTAGCGCTAATTTTGAATATTTCTTCCCTGTCGGCGCCATATTCAAAACCTGCCCTTTTTGCGACATTCCGCTTTCCTGTCCGCCTGTATTTGCATACGCTTCATTATCAAACATTATAGTAGCAAAATTCTCACCCCTGAACCAGGAATGCATTACCATACCTAATCCAATATCTCCAATTCCTCCGTCTCCTCCCATAACTACCACATCTTTTAATTTATCAGGAAAACGAATTTTAAGCGCCCTTTTAAGCCCCGAAGCAACTGCATTCTGATTTCCAAAGATTGAATGTATGTTATGTATACCTACCTGAGAAAAAGATAAACTGCTACAGCCGGTTGTCCCTACTATTACTGTATTTGCAGGATCCGGCAGTGCCGCCAATATCACACGTTTCGCAAGTGCCAGTCCGCAACCGGCGCACAAAGGATGCTCCTCTAACAATTCTTTAAAGGTTCCTAAATCGCTGATACCTAAATCTCTGCCGAAAGGACCGTTTTCAACCAAATCCTTATACTCATCAGGCATTATATCTTCAAAACCCGGCGAAATTTTAGCAATATTGGTCATTATAAATGCCTCCTTATTTCTTTTATTATTAGCTCCGGCGGCATAGTCATACCACCATATACGCGCGGCGCGCCGACTACTTTTGAGTTATCTTTGATTAATGCTTTAATTTCTTCTGCCAGCCAGCCGGTTATATTAAATTCCGGGACAATAATTACTTTCGCATTTTCGGCAAGCGCTTTAATTTCTTCTTTTGGAAACGGCCTTATTACTTTTACTTTTACCAGTCCAACATCTACTCCTTCGGAGCGGAACCGTCTTATTGCTTCTCTTGATTGAGATACAGCGGTTCCTGAAGCAATAATTAAAATATCGGCGTCACCATTTTCTACTTCTATTAAGCCGCCCAAATATTTTTTTATATGTTTTCGTGCTCTTTCGGAAGCGGCGTGAATTTCCTGCTGCCATGAAGCATGTGCTGCGTAGCTTATATAATTACTTTTCATCACAAAAGGATCTCGCATCTGCCTGATTGGTGGGGTCTCCATATCCATAACAGGAACAGGCGCCATATAGGGATCGTAAGGCGGCAGTTTTATGTCTTCAGGCGGAAAACTCACCTGCTCTCTTGTATGTGTAACAAAAAATCCATCTGAAAATACGCCTATTGGAATATGAACATCAGGTTTTTCTGCAATAATAAATGCTTTAAGCAGCATATCAAAAATATCCTGCGCACTTTCAACATGAAATAATATCATTCCGGTATCTAACATAAATCCTATTTCTATTGTATCCGGCTGAATAGTGAGCGGCGAATTAATGCCTCTACAGTAAAAAGCACAGACAATAGGCAATCTTGCTCCTGCCCAGGTTGGAAACATTTCAAACGCTCTCAGCGTGCCGGGGCCGCCTGTTGCCGTAAAAACTCTAACTCCGCCCATTGAAGCGCCGGCAATCGCTGACATTACACCTAATTCATTCTCTCCGCGATAGTAATCTTTTACATATCCTTCTGCGTAGAGATCACCTACAAGATGCATACTTTCCGACTGCGGAGTAATAGGGTAAGAGATTGCCATATCTACATTAGCTCGTTTTATTGCTTCCTTAGTAGCTTCACTGCCAGTAATAAAATGTTTTTCTCTTTCAGCTTTAAAAAAAAGTTCTTCAGGTTCAACTATTTTTTGCTCAACCATTATGAACCTCCTTGTATTTTTTTATTACTTCAGTTAATTGCCTTGCTTCTTTTGCATGAACATCCCTTAAAGATATCATTGCATCTTCGTGTCCATACTCTCCACATAATGCAATAGTATAACAGTTTGTGCCGCCTCTTATTATTTTTAAGGCAAGATTTGCGTAATGACAGTGAACTCCTACAAAAACACAAACATCTATTTTATTATGCCAAATAGTAAGATTAGGATGATTGGGGTTTATTTCAACAGCAGGATTAATCATCGGATATTTCGGTCTGTAATCAGGCATGGGAATTATTTTAGCGCCCGCTTCTTCTGCCATATCTTTTATTGCTTTTGCTTTTTCAACCGCTTTTTCATTCCAAGCCCACAAAACAAGCGGCCCGGGAAAAAAGAAAGGATTTTTTGCAAGAATTAATTTTTGAGCAATTTTTTCCGATGCTTCTTCCACAGAAACAATTGAGCCTTCCACCAGTGCCTCCCCTTCATCGGGAAGCACAACACCCATTGAAGCCGCTGCAGGCGGCAGAAATGCTTCCGGACCTGGCAGGACTTTGTAAGTAGATGTTTGCATTTTAAGTTCTCCTTTTTATAAAGTCTGCGATTTATACCTTTACACATTTATATAACTTTTTAAGAAAAAATCAAATCTGTTCAGATGCCGCTTTCTGCAGCCGGTCAGCTATGGCTAATCCAATTCCATACTGCTCAGAAAGACAAGCGATAATAATATCAACTTTTTCTTTATCAAAATCTCTTAAAACGGAAAAAAGATTAGATGCGCATTCTTTTAAATTATCTTTTGCTCCTATTGCTTTTACATTTAAACCATTAAATTTTTTTAAGTCCTCTTTAACAGTCATCACACCTATAAACTTGCCTTTTTTCTCAAACTTTAAAACTAAATTTTTAATTTTCTCCGTTTGATTTTTCTGTTTTTTGACAAGTATCAGGCGGGCATAGGGAGCGTAATGACTTTTCATCATTCCCGGTGAAAGAATAATATCATTTTTTTTGTTATATAGTTTTACGGATTTTATTGTTCTCGATAGCGCCTCTTTTGTAATGCCGCCCGGGCGCAGAATTGTAGGGGTTTTTCCAGTCATATCAAGAACAGTTGATTCTATGCCGACCTTACATTTACCGCCATCAATAACAACATCTATTTTATCAGAGAAATCATCTAATACATGACTTGCGCAAGTCGGAGATATTCTTCCGAACATATTGGCGCTCGGCGCAGCAATAGGTGTTTTTGCTAATTTAATTAAATTTAATGCAATTAAATTATTCGGCATCCGTATAGCAACAGTATTTAATCCGCCGGTTACTTTATCATTAATTGCAGCTGATTTTTTCAAAACTACTGTAAGAGGACCCGGCCAAAATTTTTTAACAAGTTTTATTGTTACTTCGGAAATATCTTCCGCTAAATCAAAAATAGTTTTCCAATCGGGAATATGAACAATTAAAGGATCTTTTAGGGGCCTTTTTTTAATTTTAAATATTTTAGAAACTGCCTTGATATTAAAGACATCCGCACCTAAACCATAAACTGTTTCGGTAGGAAAAGCAACTAATTTGCCGTCATTTATTGCTTTTGCGGCAATTTTCATTTGAGCATATTGCGGATTAGCGAGAGTTATCTTAAAAAACAACACTTCTTATCATTTTCCTGTGACTATCAAAAGGAATTTTGTTTATATCTTTTATTTTACTGAATTTAACATCGCTTACATCGCTGCCTGCTTTCAAATTTCCGCCGGCTATTTTTACAAGATAACCTACTGTTAAAACAGCGTCGTATATTTTACTTGACTGGGTATATACTCCTATCAGCTGTTGTATTTTTCCTTTTATGCCGGTTTCCTCCTCTAATTCTCTGATTGCTGCCTGTTCAGGAGTTTCATCTATTTCAATAAAGCCGGAAGGAAGCGCCCACTCGCCTATATTCGGTTCTACATTTCTTTTTATTAAAAGAACCCGTGCCATTTTATCTTGGACAAGACAGGCAACGGCAGGTAGTGGATTAAGATAATTTATCCAGCGGCATTTAGGACATTGAAACAGGTTTTTGTTATCTATAAAATTATATACAAGTTTTTCGCTGCATATTGGACAATATTTGTAATTACGCATTTTTCTGATTGATTTGAATAAACCGTTCAATAGAGCTGTCGTAAGTTTTTTCCATATTATTTCCTTATCATAACTATTTTCGTGCGTTAAAATTTTTCTTATTTAAATACTATGACAGTTTTCCCTAAATGTTTAAAGAAATTTAAAAAGATTGTTATTTTTTGTCCGCTTACTATCATGACCCCAAAATCTATAATCTAACCCGCATTGTAGTTGCCTTATTCATCAGGCAATTGCCCAATAAATTGCCTGCCTATGTGTGTCCGTCTATCTGCACGCTGTGCGTAGGTAGGCAGGCTCGCAGACAGGGGCAACTATAACTCTAAATCCAAACTCTCAACTCTTGCCTCTCAATTTTACTTTACTTTACACCTTTATTTCTTCTTGTCAAATTCCAACCCACTACACTCTACCCTCTTTTTAAGAGCGGCGCACCAAGTATAATGAGGCTACTTGTTTTAAGCATAACTACCACCATGCAGGTTTGAAAGAGTCCTAAAACCGGCAACAGAATAACACCGCTTATGATTCCGGCAAACCAACCACCAAAAAGGTCGGCAGCATAAAGTAGTCCTGCTGTTTTACCTAACTTGTGTTGACTTTTCAAGTATATCTTATTTGCCAGCGGAAACTCTCCACCGGTGAGAAGTCCAGCGATAAATGACAGAACTAAAAATAATATCCGTACAATAAAGAATACTCCAGGATGCCCCATATGAGGGTGGATTAAGAGAAAAATCACAGGAAGTAAAAAAGAAAAACAAATTATTGCCAATTCTATCATGGTAAAAAAATTAAGGTATCTTTTAATTCGTGTTAAAAGTGAGCCCATAACCAGTGCCCCCAAGGCTATTCCCGCCATAAAAGCAGCTATCAAAAGTCCTATCCAGTGAAAGACATATCCGTAGAGTGCCTGAAAAGTAAAAATTAATACTAATTCAAATGTCATCCCAGCAAAACCGGTGGTAGTGATGCAAACGGGAATACCTATATTGGTGGTTTTAGAACGCTTGGCCAAAAAAACAACAGTAAATATAAAAATGAGAATTAAAAAAAACTGTAAATTTATCTTTCTAACCCATCTGAAAAGCCCTCTGGTATAAGGGGAAAATAGAGCATTCCAGTGGGAAATACTGTAGAATACCACAATGGGTTGAAAATCTCTGTTAATCTTTTGGGTGCTTCCTTCCAATGACTCTAAAAACCAATCCCGCCAGCCAGGGTGTAACCTCTGCTCAATACGTCTGGGGGTTAAGATACTTAGCTTGAGATTTCGTTCTTCCAATCTCTGAATGAATTGAGTTGCCTCAATTAGAGAAATATCCCGAGACATTGATGAAAGATATAGATTTTTATTATCTCCGGGAATTATTTTGACATATGGGAAAACACTTTTAAGGGTATTAATAATACAGGCGTTGAGATTTTTCAATTCCTCGGTTAATAAGAGGGCATATCGCGACGGTAAACCAATAGCTAATATACCATCTTCTTTGAGCCTCTTTTTTGTTAGTTGAAAAAACTCTTCAGTAAAGAATCTGTTTGCCCGTAAGTTTGAAGGATCAGGCACGCCCACTAAAATTAAGTCGTATCTCTGGGATGTTTTTTTGAGAAAAAGCCGACCATCCATATGTTTAATTTGGACTCTGGGGTCGTTCAGTTCAGATTCCGTCAATGGCGTAGGAAACTTATCAATCACCTCTAATAATAAGGGATCCAATTCAGCGTAGTCGACCTTATTTACAGAAGGATGTTTTAAAATTTCATTTATCAGACCTCCGGCTCCGCGGCTTAAGATGAGCACATTCTTTGGGTTGGTATGAGCAAGTAACGGCAGATGGGCAAACTCTTCTACATAAGTTATATCCGGAATAGGTGTGGTAAGACTTGGAAGACCATCAAGAAAAAAAGTATATTGTTCTCCTCCCTCACTTTGGATAACAGAAATGTTGCCATAGATGGAATTTTGATAATGAACTACATTGTGTCCTCTCCATTGAGATTCCACAGAGAGTCGGTGAAGTCTGTCCGCGCCGCCCACAAGAATAAAATAACTCGATAACAATAAAAATATAGCAACTGCAACGGTTACTATCTTTTGTAGTTTCCCAGTTTGCCATATGGGAACAATTAGAACCAAACACACAAAAAAATTTATTACAGCTAAACCAATCGCTATTTGAAATGAATGAAAATGTGGAATCAAAATACTGGTAAAAATAATCCCGCCAATCATTGTGCCTATTGTCTCATAAACATAAACCTTAGTGATAGAGGGGACAGCTGACTTATTAAATAATATAGAGTAATTTTTACAACCAAAAGTAAATAATGCTCCGCGACAAACACTTACCGGTAGAAGTATAAGAAAAGAGGAATATAGAGTTGGTAAAAAACCTACTCTTTCACCTATTGAAATCCCAAGGATTTCTTTTAAAAGACGCGCCGCATAAATAGATGCAGGGAAAAACAACGAAAATAGAACTACAATAACAACAAATGCTACAATTTTGTTTTTAATATAATCAATTCTTTTACCTAAGAAAAAACTCCCGCACGCTCCCAGGATAAGCCAGTTAGATAAGATAATCCCAATGGACAATTCGTTACCTAAAAAACTAACAAATAATTCTCTTAGAAGCAGTATCTGGGCGACGATACCGCTAAATCCCGCAACCAACATAGCTAAAATTAGACGATTTTTCACCTTATATATCCCCCTTTGATAAAGGGGGAAAGAGGGGGATTTTTATGCTTTTTTGTGAACCGAAAGTTCATGATTGTTTCATTTTTGGTTCACCAATTTACCATCTTTAGAGGTTTACCAGAACCCCTGAATATCAATATTTGTAAGCCCTAATTCTCTTGCCTTTTTGACAACTTTTCTGTATTCTTCTCTGGTTATTCTCCTGGATATCTGTGGAAAATCCATTGCTCTAAAAGCCGGCCTATATTGCGCCATAATATTGACATAAGTATCCTTTGGTAGATTTTCTGCTACCCATTCAATGAATCTTTCTGACCCGCCGACATCGTTTGGCATAACTAAATGACGTATTATTAGACCTCTATTGATTATTCCATCCTCTCCCGGCTTTGCAACGCCTACTTGCCTGTGCATCTCTAAAATTGCTGCTTTTGTAACCTCAGGATAAGTTTTTGCGCCTTCGGCATATTTCGCTGCCATCTTAGCATCGAAAAATTTAAAATCCGGCAGGTAAATATCAACTATACCATCAAGTTTTTCTAATACCTCTAATCTCACCCAACCACAGGTATTATATACAAGAGGAATTCTCAAACCCCTACCGGCTGCGATATCAAGAGCAAGAACAATATGTGCAACATAATGGTCGGGAGTAACAACATTTATATTGTGACAACCCCTTCTTTGAAGGGCAAGCATCATATCAGCTAATTCTTCAATATCTCTTGTTGCACCTCTTCCCGTATGGCTTATATCCCAGTTTTGACAAAACACACACCTGAGCGCACAATGAGCGAAGAAAATAGTTCCTGAGCCACCTCTGCCGACAAGAGGTCTTTCTTCACCAAAATGCGGCTGAACGGCTGAAATTATAAGCCTATCTCCCGGAGCACGACAAAAACCAACTTCACCTTCAAGCCGATTACTCTCGCACATCCTCGGACAAAGTGAACAGCTTCTCATCATTTCCCACAATGCTTCTCCTCTCTTTCTTAACTCACCGGTTCTATGAAGTTCCAAAAATGCAGGCTCAAATTCGACTGATTTTTCAAGGACAATTTGTTCTGTTGCTCCATATAGAGATTCTTCACTTTGAGATTCTTCACTTTCTTTTTGTCCGCATCCAGCACAAATAAGCCCAAAACCCAATATCAGGCTACTGATGATTTTTAATTTCTTCATTTTTTTTAACCTCCATTTTCCATACTCCCGGTATCTCATACTTACAGAATCTGCATTTTCCTTCTTCTATATTGTTGCTCAGAACTGTAAAATGAATACGATGAATTAATCTCTTCTTACAGTTCGGGCAGAAAGTACTATTATATTTATGTCCGGGAACATTGCCGATATATACATATTTTAACCCAACTTCGTGGGCAATTTTTACTGCCATTTCTAATGTCCTGTTCGGTGTAAATGGAAGATGCGTTAATCTATAAGCCGGGGAAAAGCGGGTGAAATGTAATGGAACATCTTTTCCTAAATTATCTCTAATCCATATACACATCTCTTTTATCTTATCTGGGTCATCGTTTAATGTGGGAATAATCAAATTTACAATCTCTAAATGCACTCCCTCTTCTCTAATAATCTTTAAAGTTTCTAATACCGGCTCCAATTCAGCAGATAAAATTTCCCGATAAAATTCTTCAGTGAATCCTTTTAAATCCACCACTACGCCATCCATATGCTTAAGGAGCTTCCGCAAAGGTTCAGGAGATATACCTCCATTGGTATGAAAAAGTGTCAGAAGCCCTTTTTCTTGGGCTTTTTTTGCAATAGAATACATATATTCAAAAAAAATTGTTGGCTCATTTATGCTGAAGGAGATAGATTCGCAATTTCGTCTTATAGCCTCTTCAACTACTTCCTGAGGAGAATAATTTTTTGCCCTTATTTCTTCCGGACCTCTTTGGGAAATATGCCAATTCTGGCAGTGTTTACAGCGAAAATTACAAGAAGCGGTAAATACACAAAGATTACGATGTCCGGGAAACATATGAAACATCGGCTCAAGTTCAATAGGGTCAACCTGAAGTCCAACGGGTCTGCCATAAACTAAAGTAAATAATTTTCCTTGTTGATTTTCTCGCACCCGACAGATTCCACGCTCACCTTCGGCAATAATACATTTTAGAAAACAAAGTTGACACAAAACTCGGTTATTGTCTAACTTTTGATAAAACATTGCCTCTTTTGCACCTGCTAACTCACTACGGACAGGCGATCTATAAGCAGTTATTCCACCTAACAGAACAACAAGTAACAATAATAAGATTCCTTTTTTTAACAATTTCATCACCTTTTACTACATTTCCTGATAAGTTCCCAAATAGTGTATTGTAATAAACGACATACAAATTTAGGGGTAATTATACCATTTGTTATCAACTTTTTCAGAAGCTTAATTACATGAGAAAAACTATAAAAGTTAGATTGAATTTTTCGTGTAATTTCTCTTAATTTTTGCGGTGGACATATATCTGAATAAACCCTGCCGTTGGTCTCAATGTGATACCCTTGGTTGTTTTCAATCACATCCTTGAGTGGAGAATATTTTTCTACACGCAGCCGACTTAAACTTAATGTGTCCACACCAAGCCGTCTGGCAAATTTAGAGATAGAAAGCATCTCTTCTTCATTTTCACCTATATTGCCAATAATGAAATAACTATGAAAAAGAAAAGGAAATGTTTTCAATACAGCAAAGGACTTTCTTACCTCGGCTATAGTAAATCCTTTGTTCAACAGTTTCAAACTCTTATCACAGGCAGATTCAATGCCAAGCAGAAACACCCTAAATCCTGCCTCATACATCTTATAAAGAACATCAGGGCGTCTGGCTATATCTATACGAGCGTTGACGATAAATCTTTTTTTTATCTTTTGCAGAAAGA
>CAZPHG010000021.1:0-2427 GCA_964586585.1 uncultured bacterium
CGAAAATGCATTACAGTGTTAAGCACCAGAGAAAAATAGGTAAAAGTATCTTTTATCGGATGAAAACTGGATTTACCTTTTCTTTTATAATATTCAATTGTAATATATTTTACTTCATAGCCATTACAGAGATAACAAAGAGTAATAGTGCTTACAAAAGAATGGGTGTCAGGTAGGAGGCTAAAGAATTTTAATGCTGTTTCTTTTTTAAAAACTCTTAACCCTGAATTTAAATCCGGAATTTTTTCACCGGCAACAAATGATGCGAGTTGTTTAATTATAAATTTGACCGGAGCTCGCAATAACCGAAAAGTTCCACTTTCTCTTTTTCTCGCCCCAACCACCATATCATAATCAGCCATATTTTTAATTAGTTCAGGAATTGCATCGGCTGGATAGCTCCCATCTCCATCTATCATTACAATCACTTCACTTGAAGCATTTTTAATGCCTGTCTTACGAGCCCTTCCCACGCCGCGATTTTTCTTGTGTTGAAATAATTTTATTCCTTCAAGTTTCTCTACAATTTCAGATGTGTTATCTTTGGAACCATCATCAACCACAATAATTTCGTAACTGAGAGTGGTGTTTTTCATCACATTCATTACATCAGACAGTACCTCTTTGATTGCTTCCGCTTCGTTATAAACCGGAACTATTATAGAAACTTCGAATTTATTCATATTTTCTTCTAAAAACTCCTTTTTAAAAGTTATACATATTTGCCATTATTTGAATATAATAAAAAAATTTATTAAAATCAAATCTAATGGTGCTATTAATAGGGAACGATAAAGACATCATACCCACTTTGATAAAAAAGAAAGGATAGAAATTAAATGATACTTAAAAATGTTGACAAGAAAATATTTAAAGCAATAGAGGATGAAAAAAAACGGCAGCAGAATAATCTTGAAATGATTGCTTCCGAAAATTATACTTCCGCCGCTGTGCTTGAAGCAATGGGGTCTCACCTTACAGATAAATACGCTGAGGGATATCCCGGTAAAAGATATTACGGCGGATGTAAATATGTTGATACAGTGGAAACGCTTGCTATTGAAAGAGCCCGCACTATTTTTAAATCCGAACATGTGAATGTTCAACCTCATTCAGGTAGTCAGGCAAACATCGCCTCTTACCTTGCTTTGATTAATATCGGAGATACTATAATGGGAATGAACCTTGCTTCGGGCGGACATCTTACTCACGGGCATCCGCTGAATTTTAGCGGCAAGTATTTTAATATTGTGTCTTACGGTGTCCGCCGCGATGATCACAGGATTGATTATGATGAAGTCCGTCAGCTGGCTTTAACTAAAAAACCAAAACTGATAATCTGCGGCGCTTCGGCATATACAAGGATTATAGATTTTAAGAAGTTCAGAAAAATTGCTGACGAAGCGGGCGCATATCTGTTGGCGGACATTGCTCATATCGCAGGACTTATCACAAAAGGATTTCATCCCGACCCTGTTCCTTACTGCGATGTAGTTTCAACCACTACCCATAAAACACTGCGGGGTCCGAGAGGCGGTATGATATTGTGCCGCAAAAAATATGCAAAGGACATAGACCGTATGGTATTTCCCGGCAATCAGGGCGGTCCATTAATGCATGTTATAGCGGCAAAGGCGGTATGCTTTAAGGAAGTACTGTCGGATGAATTTGGCGAATATATAAAAAAAGTTATTGAAAACGCTTCTGCTCTTGCTTACGAGCTAAAAAATGAGGGTATAAAACTTATATCAGACGGCACGGATAATCATATAGTTTTAATTGATTTAAGATCGCTTAAAACAACCGGAAAAGAAATTGAAAGTATTCTCCAGCAAGCAGGTATTGTAGTAAATAAAAACACAATACCTTACGACCCACAGAAACCTTTTATTACTTCAGGCATCCGTCTCGGCACACCGGTTTTAACTACAAGAGGAATGGGCGTCAAAGAAATAAAAAAGATAGCAGTATTGATTGCAGATGTAATTAAAAAACGAGATTCCCGGACAATTGCATCTGTAAAAAATGAGGTAAATAAATTATGCAAAATGTTTCCCATTCAATAAATAATGTAATAGTAATAAAACATCCGCTTATACAGGATAAATTAACAAGATTAAGAGATATTAATATCGTGGCACCGCATTTCAAATCGATTTTGAAAGAACTAAGGTATAGAAGAAGTGAGAAAATACTATCCTAATATTCCGATATATACTGCCGCCGTAGATGATAAACTTAATGACCATGTATATATTATTCCCGGACTTGGCGATGCTGGTGATAGAATATTCGGTACTAAATAGCCGTTAATGTCTTTTGCTTTTTATCTCATTACTTTTATCATCTCCATTGTTTTAGTATTACTCTTTCCTCCGATAGCAGATTCACTCGCTATAAGGTTTTCCGCTATTGACTCTCCTTCGG
>CAZPHG010000021.1:2527-10199 GCA_964586585.1 uncultured bacterium
CAGATTAAATACCCTTCTTAAGTAAACATTTATCCAAGATTATTGCGGCTATGATAGTGATGCAATACGGAATACAGATTAATAGATTCAGGATTCCTTTCTCATTAACTTATTTAGAATTTCCTCTTTATCTTACAATAATAGTCACGGTTTTCTGGATAGTTGGATTTATAAATTTAATAAATCTGATAGACGGAATTGATGGATTGGCAACAGGAGTAATGGCTATCGCAAGTATGGTATTTTTTTTAATATCCATCCATCAACTTAATATTCAGACAGAACCGCTGGTAATTGCGAGACTAAAACTTGCTTCAATTATGAGCCTTGTTGTATCCGGCGCGTGTATAGGTTTTCTAAAATTTAATTTTCCGCCGGCAAAGATATTTTTAGGAATAGCAGCTATTTTAACCCAATTGCTGCAATAAGGGGTTGTAAATGAAAATAAAAATTATATCCGTATTCGGAACCAGACCCGAAGCAATAAAGATAGCGCCTGTTATCAATAAACTGAAACAAAATAAAAATTTTATTTTAAAAACAATTGTTACTGCACAGCACCGTAAAATGTTAGATAACGCACTAAATATATTTAATATAATACCCGACTATGATATTAATATAATGACACGCTCTCAATCTATTCATAAAATTCTTTCACTTTGTATAAATAATTTAAAAGATATTTTAGATAAAGAAAAACCCGTTTAATTTTAGTTCACGGAGATACTACTACAACAATTGATAAAAAATTAAGCCAGAAAATTTTCTGCTAAAACAATTGAAATGTTCTGATAAAATAGTATTTATTACTGCACATCGCAGAGAAAATTTCGGTAAACCTCTTTAAAATACTTTGAAAAATCATTTTTCAATAAGCTCTAAATTAGTATGGGGTTACCGAGCAATGGTGGCGGGGGCAGGATTTGAACCTGCGACCTCTGGGTTATGAGCCCAACGAGCTACCAAACTGCTCCACCCCGCGTCCATATTTAACTTATACTAAATTATTTTTTTTTGTCAAATTTTTTTAACCGGCACATTGGAAATGGTAAGAGACATGGTAACCACCTGCTAAAGAAACGGCGATTAATTAAGTTAATATATTTTGAAAAAGTTGGATTAAAAAAATTAGTAGAAGCGTTTTTTTAAAAAAGTAAACCTAAACCGGAACCCAAATGCAAACAACAAAAAGTAAAGAAAAAAGAAACAGACAAAACAGATTTAAAACCGAATTTATTGAGAGTCCAGCTACAGGATATTTTACTGCCTTCATATAGAGAGCAAATATTTAATTCCTTTACCGTTTTTAACGGTTGCGCTGACATATTTATTGCCGAAGATACTGCTATTACAGGACAAATATCTGAAATCTGTGATACATTTTCTGTATTTATCCCGCCAATTGGTATTACCGGAATTTTTACACTTTTTTTAACTTTTAAAAAACTTTCTATTCCGATAATTTTCCTGTCTAAATTTTTGGTGTTAGTTTTAAATATAGGACCGCATCCTATATAATCCGCGCCATCTTTTTCAGCAAGCAGCGAGCTGTCTGAGGTATGTCTTGAAACTCCTATTATTCCTTTGAAATATTTTTTTGCTACTGTAATCGGTATATCGTTAATACCAAGATGCAATCCGTCAGCATTGACAGATATAGCAATATCCATACGGTTGTTTATTATCAGCGGAATTTTATAACCTGCAAGTAGTTTTTTAAGATTAACAGCTATCAAATAAAAATCCCTGTCGGAAAGTTTTGGCGAACGAAGCTGAATCATTGATATATACGGAAAAATTTTTTTAATGTTTTCTTCCCACGGAACAACCATCCACTTTTCAGGGTCAAAAAGAAAATATAGCTCAGAAGAGATGTTCATTGACTATGAAAATTTTTTCCTCAATGCTTTTTCTACTATAATAGGAATAAGTCCTTCAATATTGCCGCCCAACGAATATATTTCTTTTATAAGAGATGAAGATATATATGAACATTCAGAAGAAGGCATCAGATATACGGATTTAATTAAAGGAGCAAGGCGGCTGTTCATAAGCGACATTTGTAATTCATATTCAAAATCCGAAACAACTCTTAAGCCTCTGACTATTGTATTCGCTCCTTTTTCCGTAACAAAATTCACTAATAATCCTTCAAAACTTGTTATTTCAACTTTTTCTTTATCTGAATAAATACTGTAAAGTATATCTAATCTTTCTTTTACCGTAAAAAGAGTTTTTTTTGCGGGATTTATACTTATAGCAACTATTATCTTATCAAAAATTGCCAGTGTTTTTTCAATAATGTCAATATGTCCATTAGTGAGTGGATCAAAACTTCCGGGATAAACAGCTACCTTTTTCATATCTATATTCTCCTATTGTTTTTTACCATTTATTTGACGCTTTACTTTTTGGTTTTGAGATTATTTTAATTGTAAAATAAAATATTATTATTAAAAGGGAAGGAAATCTAAACATCTCATATCTTGGATCCAGCCAGACAAAAAGAACTCCGGCTACTACTAACGGCATAACTACATAATTAAGAAAAAACGCGCCTTTGGCACGCCCTGATTTTTTTCCCCGCTCAACCTGAGGAATGGAAAGAAGACTAATAGTAGTTATCTTTTTAAGCATCTCTTCATAAAGCGGATTAGGTTTTGAAAGTATTTTATTTCGGTATTCTATACTTAATTCATTTAGTGTGCCAAGTTTTGTCTTAATACTAATCAGCAGGTTATGATAATCATTATTAAATTCTTCCAGTTTTAAAGATTTTCTAACGGATTCTTCAGCAAGTAAAAAATAAGGGCGAGAATTTTCAGATTCACCTAATTTTAAATATGCTTTTGCGAGAAGAAAATAAATTTTAGGATTTTCCGCATCAAAACGAACTGCTTTTTTAAGTTCTCTTATTGCCGTGTCATACTCTTTATATCTTAAGAATTCTGTTCCTTTTTCTATCGCAATTTCAGATTCCATTACTTCTCTAAAATTCTAGAAGAAAGAAAAATAAGCAGTTCGCTTCTTTCTGTGATGGTTCTTTGATTTTTAAAAAGATAACCCAATAAAGGTATATCTTTTAATATCGGAATCCCGGTATCGCTCTCTGTTTCTTTTTCTCTTATTAAACCGCCTATTACAATCGTTTTTCCGCATTCAACGGTTACTTCTGTTTGCGCCGAGCGGACGGTAGTAATAGGATTATCTGCCCTAAAACCAACAAGTTCTGAAATCCCAACATTTATTTTAAGCGATATTTGCCGGCTTCCGGGTGAAACAACAGGGGTTACAGTTAAATCAACACCTTCAGGAAAAAATATTACTTCTTCTGTTGTTCCGACTTCAGTCACTCGAGTTGTTTTAATTGGAATATTTTTTCCGACATGAATTTTAGCGCTTTTATTGCTCTCTGTTATTATAGTTGGCTCTGATATTGTCTTTGACTGAGTATTCATCTCTATAAATCTAAGCGTTGCGTGAAGATCTAATTGATCCATTATTGCCGAAACGCCTAAAAAACCACCTGTTGGAAATATTGTAAAACCATCTACAACATCCATTCTATGGTCTGAATCCCATTCCGCGGGATGATCACCTGCGTCTTTACCAAACCTGGGAGCCCATTCTCTGCCGTCAAAAGGAACAGAGCCAATCCAACTTACGCCATAATCTATATCATATCCTTCAGATATTTCTATGAAACGCACTTTTACCGCTACTTGCGGCGTTTTTATATCAAATTGATTTATGAGAAGTTCTACTCTATTTAATACTTCTGCTGTTGCAGTAACTATAATTGAATTAGAGGCATAATCAACGGAAATGATTGTATTTACTCTTTCTTCCGCGCCCAAAAGACCTTCAAGGGTTGTTTTTAATTCACTTGCTGTTCTATTTTTAAGATGATAAATTACTCTCTGAGTCGGCATATCGTCTTTCGAAACTACCCCTATAATATGGGGAGTTTTCTGTATGGCTATAAGCCCTAATCTATCAAGCAGCATTTCAAACGCTTCATCAAACGGCACCTGTTTTAAGCGAAGCGAAACTTTTCCACTGACACCTTTTGCAGGAACAATATTCTTATCTAATTTCATTTCAAAAGTTCTTAATATCTCTAATATATCGGCTTCTATAAAATTAAAATCAACAATTTCTCTGCTTAAAGAAGCAACAAGAGTACCTGCCGCCGGCTTCTCTTTTTCCATTTCATTAATTGGTTTTTCTGCGGCTTTTTCAATTCTTCTTTTTCTTTCCTGCTCTCTTTTTTCTATATTTTTAAAAATTTCCGCTATCTTTTCTTCATGCTCTTGAGTTGCTATATTTGGCTGAATATGAGGTCTAACAGGTCTTTTTTCAATTTCCCTTGTATTTTTTATTCCCTCTTTAGTTAAAGCGAGAGAAATGATTATCTGATTATTTGTAGAAATTTCTTCGAAGTAATATTCTTCAAGCGCTAAATCTATCACAACTCTTACTATTTTTATAGGATCGTATTTATATTGTCCGGAACGAATCCTCTCTATTATTGTTCCGTTCACTTCTATTTCTTTTTTAGGCCATTTATGAACGGCGTTCACCATCTCTACAACTAATCTTGGTGGATTGGAAACCTTAAAAACATGGAATCTTATCTTTTTTGTGGTATCTATAACTACTCTTGCTGCGGTATCTGTTTCGCCTACAATTTTTACATTTATCATTTCTCCCCAATCAGCCGGTTCTTCACTAATTGATATGCCATAAAAGGCAATTAAAAGAACGGTAAAAATAAGCATTATTTTCTTCATCATATTCTCCTTATAATCTCTATTGCGGTATCGCTAGTTCATATATTGTATCTTTTTCCGTAATTAATATAATTTTATCTTCTTTTATTATAGCAGCAACGCCTCTCACTTCTTCCTCATTTTCATTAAAAAGTCGCCCCTGCTTTACTATATAAAATTCTTCTACGCCTGAAAGAATTACATATCTTTCTTTTTTAGTTGAAAAATAACCGGTTACTTTTAACTCATCAAAATTTATATGGTGTTCTGCGGCAGCATCGATTGCCCGGGCGGTGCCGTCCGGCAGAAACGGAGATCTATATCTCATTCCAGTATATTTATATTCTTTTATTTCAATTTCAGGAGGTTTTTCAAATTTAATTCTTTGGGGCCTTCTCACCCTAACCTTAGTCTGCTCTAAAATATCCTCGCCGCCGCAGCCGTAAAAAAACAAACCTGCTGAAAAAAGAATTAAAAATTTAAGCGTTGATTTATTATTCATTTGAATGTAAACGCTACAAGCGTAAAATTTGCATTCAGCAGTCCTTCTACTTCAGTATCGCCGCCTGCCAGATTAAGTGTTAAATTCTCTATATTAAATATTCTATCCAGCTGCCCTATTTCAGCAAAAAATCTGCCAAAAGTATGATAATCTGCCTGAAGATTCATTTCGTAAGGATGCATAATATAATACTGACTTGCTAGTGTACCCAGAATACTTAAAGTTTTTACTTCCATACCATGTCTTTCTGCTATTCTGGTAATTAATTTAATAAAAGTCGGGATTTCTTCAGTTTTCGGAAGTTTTTTTTCTGTCTTTTTAAGATGTTCGGCAAGAATTTCAAGTTGTTTTTCAAGCTCCGGCAGCTGTTCAGATTTCATTCTCATATCGCCGAGTTTTGCTATTTTGTTCTGTAATGTGGACCGGGCGTCTTTTATACTGTAACCCATTGGAACATAAAATCTTGAATATAGAAATATAAGTCCTATAACTCCGAGTATTCCGAGTACTACCTTCTGCTGTTTTGTGACTTCGCCTGTTTTTAATGCCATTTTATTATTTTAAAGTATAGGTACATCCTATGGTAAAACTTCTCACTTCTTCTTCTTCAAAAGAAATCGTTGTCATGCCGACAAATATTATATCTGAAAATTTTTCAGAAATTTCTAATCTGTTTATGAACTCCGCTACCGCAAAATTATCTCTCGCTAAAGCATTAAAATTTAAAATTAACCTATTTCCTTCTGTTTGCGTATTTAACGAAGTTATCCATACTTCTGAAGGAATTAAAGCGGCGAAATATTCCATAAAAATCGGATATAAAAGCCGTGTTTTCATAAGGTCGCGTATTACTCCGATTTTTCTATCTAATTCCGTTTTTTTACTCCGTATATCATTAACTCTTTGCACTATAGGAGTTAATTTTTTCAGTTCTGTTTCAACTACATTTATATTACTTCTTAAAGATGCAAGTTCCGTAACCCGCAAAAAATATATACCCATAAGAATTAAAACAATAAGAACCGCCACGCCAGATATTAAAAAGCACCTCTTTCTATCTGCAGATTTCTTTTCTATTTCTTTTGGAAGCAGATTTATTGTTATCATTTATTTATTATCACCTATTTTTCTGATGGCAAGTCCGGTGAGAACTGCAAGAGCCGGTGACTTCATATCTTCATTTTCCACAGAACTTAAAAATTCCGCATTTTCCAACGGCCGGAATATTTCAACAGGCAACCTTAATTCACTGCTTATAATTTCAGATAAATTTTTCAAATTTGCGCTGCCTCCGGAAAGAATTATCTTTTCTATATTAAGCATTTTATCTTTTTGCTGCGCCGTAAAAAAATCCAACGAACGCTGAATTTCAGAATTAAGTTCCCTTACCACAGGATAAAGTATATTATAAATTTGAGATGCCATATCTTCGCCTGAAGAGAGATTTTCAAGCGACTTATTTTCTTTTCCGCCACCCGACAATCCATATTCTTTTTTTAATTCTTCGGCTTCTGAAAAGGAAATCTGCCTATTGTTTTGTATAACTCTTGTAAAACTATTTCCTGCTGTATATAAATCTCTTACAACTTTTGCTATGCCATTTTCAATAATACTTATATTTGTAATTGCGGCGCCTATATTTACCAATATAATCATCAATGAAGCCGCTTCTTTATTAATAATTTCATACGCATTTTCAACAGCAAAAGCATCTACATCAATTATTGCAGGATTAAGACCGGCTTTTTCAATAATATCTACTTTTTCCTGAATAGTTTCTTTTTTGCTTGCTACGAGAATTGTCTCCATCTTAATTTGATGATCTTCTTCAATATCGCCTATTATTTGGGTATCCATATCCACTTTCTGAATATCAAACGGAATATGCGGTTCAGCTTCAAATTGAAGAGTTTTTTCAAGATCAGATTCATTCATCTTGGGAAACTTTACAAATCTAACTATAACCGAACTGCCGGATATGGAAATAGCGCAGTTTTTTGTTGAGAATTTTTTTGAACTGATAAGTTTTTTTAGCACATTTATATATGCTTGTTTTTTTTCTTCAGGAGATTTTTCTTCAATGCCTAAAGAACTTATATTTTCTTTGGCAAAAGCAATAACAGAAATTTTATCATCTGACACTTTCAATTCAAGCACTTTAACCTCGCTTGTTCCAAGGTCAACTGCCAAAACATCTTTTTTACCGGAAAATGATAATAGTTTCATAAATCTCTCTCTAAAAAAAATAAAAACACCAAACCATCCAAATATTTTGAATTTTATAAACTTATCTTATATTAACACAAAATAAGATTTTTGTCAAGTATTGTAGGAGCAAATCAGCGATTCCGCAATTACCCTCAAAGTTTATGAATAAAAGTAATTGTATAGCAAA
>CAZPHG010000022.1:0-10111 GCA_964586585.1 uncultured bacterium
TATTAGAGGAAAATATATCTTCTGAACGGCTGCATTTGCCATGTATATTTTCAGCGGCAAGGTTTGATCCAAAAAAGAACCCGGGAGGCCTTCTAAAGGCATATGCACTAAGTAAAAAGCTTTCAGATAAGTTTAATATGCTAATAATAGCCGGAAAAATTGCCGACCCTCTAAATCCGCTGAATTTATCAAAATTCAATGAAGCAGAAAAAGAAATAATCACAGATATTAGCAATATTATTTCAAAAAATAATCTTAAAGGAAAAGTTTGTCTTTCTCCTGGTTTTGATTTTTCACTGGAAATGCCCTTTATCTATAGATATGCTGCCCGGGAAAAATGGGTGTTTGTGAATCCTGCTTTACATGAACCTTTTGGGCTTACTGTGGTTGAAGCAATGGCATCAGGAGTGCCTGTTATTGCTCCCCTTAGTGGCGGACCATCAGAAATACTTAATGGCGGAGAATATGGCGTATTGGCTGATACAAAAAATGATGTTTCTTTAAAAATAGCAATGGAAAACTTTCTTGACGAGAATTTTTTTATAAAATTTTCCGAACGTGGCGTTCACAGAGTGCTGGAAAAATTTACATGGGCGAAAGCAGCTGTTGGTTACAAACAATTGTTTGAAAAAGTTATAAAAGGAGGAGTAGATGACTCGGATGATTTCAATATTCCTGGATATTTTACTAATCCAAAAAATTATAGCGAAGAAAAGTTAATAGAAAAATTAAAACTTTTATATTTTAAATAAGGAGTAAATAGTTATGATAGGCGATAAATTAGTTATAAAACCACATCACACAAGAGCTGCAGAAGGGGTGTATTTCAAAATAAGGGATAAAATATTAAACGCGAAAGAACGTATTGCAATTACTGTTTCCGGCGAATCGGGAAGCGGAAAATCAGAAGTAGCCGCTGAAATAGCAAGAGTATTTTTAGAGAAAAATGGTTTTCAAAGCATTATTCTTCATCAGGATGATTATTTTATTTATCCGCCAAAAACAAATGATGAGGTAAGAAGAGAAGATATAAAAAATGTAGGTATGCATGAAGTAAAATTAGTTAGGTTAGATAATGATATATCTTCTTGTAAGGTTAAAGATGAGATTACGAAGCCGCTTATTGACTATGATAAAAATACGGTTTTTGAAGAAAATATTGAATTAAATGATGTAAAAATTATTATTGCGGAAGGAACCTATACCACAACTTTGAAAAAAGCAGACATTCATATTTTTATTGATAGAACATATCATGATACTTTACAGCACCGCAAAGAAAGAGCGAGAGATAAAATAGATAACTATACCGAAAAGATATTAAAGATTGAGCATGAAATAATTTCAAATCATAAAAAACTTGCTGATGTAGTAATAGATAAAAATTATAAAATTTGACAAAGTAGTCGGCATTAGTGTAAAATCTTATTTAGTAGAACAGCGAAAAAAAGGAGAGAAAAATGAAAAAAAAGAATTTTGTTTTATTGTTGGGAATAATCTTTTTTTCTGGAAGTTTTAATATGTTAATTGCTTGTCATTCTTGCGGGTGTCCGTCATTGCTTTTAGCAACTTTCATAGCAGCAGATGAAGAAGTTTTGAGCGAAGAGGCCAGGCCAATAGAAACGCTTCCGCCTGAACCTGCGGTTCCGTCAATAGAAGTGCCTCCGATTAAAGCACTGCCTGTTGTCCGTCAGGAAATAAAAGAAATTTATGTACCGGAAGGAAAAGAAATAATTCTTAGTGTTTATACTGTTAAAAAAGGCGATTATCTTTCAAAAATAGCAAAAAGAGAGTATGGGGATAAGGATTTATGGAAAGTTATTTATGAATATAATAAATTTATAAAAAACCCACATTGGATATTTCCCGGTGACAAAATAATTTTACCTAAGATAGTTTATAAACTTCCGGAAGTGCCGGAAATTGTAGAAGAACCGTTAAAAGAAAAGGAAGTAAAAGTACCCCGCATATATAAAGATTTTATCGCGCCGTATGATTTTGAATTCTCAGCGATAATTATAGGATTTACAGTTAATAAGTATTTCCAGGCGCAAGGTGATTCTGTTTTTATAGATATTGGCAGAGAGGATGGCATTAAAGAAAATCAGCGTCTCTCTATTTATAGAAGAGGTCACAGCGTCATTCATCCACATACCAAAGAAAATTTGGGAAATGTCTATGAAAAGATAGGTGTTCTTCGTGTAACTTCAGATATAGAAGAATATACTTCTACGGCAATAGTTATTTATAGCGATCGTCATATTAAGAAAGAAGATGCACTTATTCTTGCCGAATAAGTAATGTTAAAAAAATTCATACTATTCTGTCTTGTAGTAGGCGGTATAGTTTATTTTGTTTATACTTTTATAGATAGCGGCAGATGCAAGGAATTTATACTTACGCATAAACAATCTTCCTGGGCGCCGGCTTCCTTATATTATCTTGGAATTGTTTTTTTAATACTGCAAAAACAGCATAGGGCAGAAGAAATATATAAAAAATTTATAGAAACTTTTCAGGATAGAAAATACTATGAATCTGCCTTTTACAGGTATTATTATATTGCTGCTTCTGACCGCAGAGTAAAAGAGGCGGCAAAAAGAGGGATGGCTTTTATCAAAAAATTTCCTGACAATCCAAAAATAGACAGAATAAAAAAAAGAATACATGTGCTTGAAGATTTTTAGATTTCCTATTATAAAAAAAGATTTGCAGGAGCAAGAAGGATAATACAGTAATAAGATGAGAGAATTTAACCGGATTATAAAAAAACGCTTGCTTTAAAGAAGATGAGTTTGAGGAAATTTGCAAATAAAAGCGAGTTAGGTGTTTCGTTTTTGTCAAAATTTTTAAATGATAAAAGAAATCCGTCGACTAACGAAAAAGATTTAAAAAAAATTGCAAAAGTTCTTGATATATCCGAGGTCCGTTTAATATTTTCTGCGGGAAGAATTCCTTCTCAACTTTAGAAAAATTTTAATAATGAGGATTTTATTAAAAATATAATATCTATTCAATCTACTGATACTAAAAAAATTAAAAGAAAGCAAAAACTTTCGCGTGAAATAAAAACATCGGAAATCACATCATCTCAGATAGAGGATGAATTGTTTTAATTAATAGAAAAAAATATGAAATGTGAAATAATTAATATCGGAAATGAATTGCTCGACGGCTCCATACATCAGGAAAGCAGTCGTGTTGCGGCAAGGTCGCTTGGGTTAATGGGAATGAAAGTAACTAAAATTATAACCGTCGGTGATAATGTAGAAAATCTTATAAAAATATTCAATCGGTCGGTTGATGATTCGGATATTGTTATTTTAATAGGGGGTATGGGGGCATCTTCGGATGATATTACGCGGGAAGCAATCTCAAAAAGTCTTAATCTGAAATTAGAATTTTCAAGGAAAGCTTTTGAAAATGTTGCTCGTTATTTTGCGCAAATGGGGCGTGATGTGCCAAAATTAGCAGAAAAGCAGGCATATGTTATTTCTTCCGCAAAAATTCTGATAAACTTAAAAGGAAGTTCAAGCGGTCAGATTATTGAAACGAAAGATAATAAGGTTATAGTTCTTCTCCCCGGACCCGCAGAAGAAGTAGAAATTATTTTAAGAAAAAATCGTTCTTATTTTAAGGGAAAATTTGAAGAACGGATAAGAAAGACGATTATTTTACACATATTGAATATGTGCGAAGCCGAAGCGGCGGATAAATTAAAGGATATTCTTGAGACAGAAAAACATCTTGAAGAAGGAGAGATTGAATTTTATTTTGAAAGTTCGGTTTGCGGAGTAGATATAACAATTAATTGTTTTGGTGATAACGAACTTTTAGTTGATGAATTATTGCATAAAACTAAGGAAGAGATTTATTTGTTATTAAAAGATGACATTTATGGCGAAAATGCTGAGACGCTGGAATATGCCGTGGGAAGATTATTTATAAAGAATAAAAAATTTCTTGCTGTTGCAGAATCCTGCACGGGTGGACTGCTTTCATCTAAAATTACCGATGTGGCGGGAAGTTCCATTTATTTCAGGCAGGCGGCAGTTACTTATTCAACTTCTTCAAAAATAAAATATTTAGGAGTAGATGAAAATATCATAAAAACTTACGGTGTAGTTTCAGAAGAAGTTGCGTTGCAAATGGCGGAGAAAATAAAATCTATTACAGGTGCGGATTACGCAATTTCAGTAACAGGTTATGCCGGACCTGCCGGGAAAGAGCCGGGTCTTGGCTATATATGTCTCTCTTCTTCCAATAAAACTGTTGTTAAAAAAATAAAACTATCAGATTCAAGAAAAAAAATTAAAGCGAAATTTGCCGCCCGGGCGCTGGAACTTCTTTGGCGCCAAGTAAGCATTGCTAAATAAGATTTGATATTATTATTTGTCCGAAGGATATAGTAGTGATGTTGAGATAAATGCTATAAAAAAAGAAGGATTTTTACCAGTTGATTTGTGTCTTTTGCCGCTTTCCGGAGGCAGTTGTAAAAATATATTGAAACGAATAAATGAAAAATTGAGGCAAAAGCAGGTTATTCCGCTTCGGATTGACAGTATCAAAATCTATAAGATTATTCCGGAATTAATAGAATTTTTTACAAACAAAGGATATGAATTTGTCTTTTTAAAAGATAATATTGCGGAGCGTTAAGAAAAACAACACAAAAGCGTCGTTTTTTAGTGGAGCATTCTTAAAATGAAATTTAAATGTGTAATCAGAATTTTATCTATTTTAGCAATAACGGCAGCGCTTTTTTTAGATATTCCTTCTGTCAAACAAATTAGAATAACGGAAGGAATGAGCGCTATGGAAATTATTAATCTTTTAGAAGAAGAAGGTGTTATAAAAAATCCAAAACTTTTTAGATTTTTTCTGAAATTTGCCGGAAGTTCAAGAAATCTGCAAGCCGGTTTTTATGAAATATCCGTTAGGTCAAGTTATATTTCAATTCTTCAAACTCTTATTGATGGTTCCAATGTTTATGTGAAAGTTACAATTCCTGAAGGATTTAAAGCGGAAGAAATTGCTTTACGATTATATGAAAACGAAATTATAGATGATATTGAAAAGTTTGTGAAAGAGATTGAATATAGAGAACTCAGAGGATTTCTTTTTCCTGAAACATATAAATTTTCAAAAAATGAGACAGTAAAAAATGTAATAAATAAAATGACAAATCAGTTTTTTAAAAATTTTTCAAATGAGTATAAATTAAGAGCGGAAGAACTTGGTTTTACATTGAAAGAAATTGTAACTCTTGCTTCTCTTATAGAAAAAGAAGCAAAAGTATCTGCAGAGAGACCTATAATTTCTAATGTATTTCATTTACGGCTTAAAAAAAGAATGCGTCTTCAATCCTGCGCTTCTGTTTTATTTGCTATAGGTGAGCATAGAGATAGATTGTTATACAAGGATCTTTTGATTGATTCTCCTTTTAACACATATAGAAATTTCGGACTTCCACCGACACCAATTGCCAATCCCGGAATATATTCTCTGCGAGCGGCGTTGTATCCTGCGGCAAAGGATTACCTTTTTTTCTTTTCAAAAGGTGATGGTTCTCATATCTTCAGCGGTACCTATAATGAACATTCAAAAAGACTTAGGGAGTTCAGAAAAAAACAACGCAATTCCGGTAATTGACTTTATTGCCTAAATTTTTATAATATTAAATTATCGCAGGGAGATTAATCAATAAAAGGAAGTAAATTATGAATAAAATACCAATTGTAAATTTAGCGGCGCAGTATAAGTATTTAAAAAAAGACATACAAAAGAAATGGAAACAGTTATGTGATGCCACTAATTTTATTTTAGGCGAAGAGGTAGAAAAATTTGAAGAAGAGTTTGCCCAATTTTGCCAAAGAAGCCACGCAATTGGAGTAAGTTCGGGAACTTCGGCGCTTCATCTTGCTTTGGAGGCAGTCGGATGCAGAGGCGGCGAAGTAATTACAACGCCGTTTACTTTCATTTCTACCTGTGAAGCAATCATTCATGCAGGCGGAAGCGTTAAATGGGTAGATATTGATCCGAAAACTTATAATATAAATCCTTCTGAAATTGAATCCGCAATAACTCCTGATACAAAAGCAATTCTTCCCGTTCATCTTTACGGGCATATGGCGGATATGGATACTATAATGGGAATATCGCAAAAAAATAATATTCCTGTAATAGAGGACTGCGCCCAAGCGCATGGAGCGGAATATAAAGGAAAAAAAGCAGGTTCTATTGGAAGTTTGGGGTGTTTTTCTTTTTATCCGGGAAAGAATCTCGGCGCTTACGGTGATGCCGGCTGCGTTGTGTGCGATGATATGACGATAAATCTTTTAATAAAAAGACTGAGAACTCACGGTTCTTTGGATAAATATTATCATACTGAAATTGGTTATAACTATCGTATGGATACTTTACAGGCGGCAGTATTAAGAATTAAGTTGAAATATTTAAGTAAATGGAATGAAGCAAGAAAAAAGAACGCTTCTCTTTATAATGAGAATCTGAAAGGGCTTCCGATTACAACGCCGTTTGTTGCTGAAAATGCGGAGCATGTGTATCATCAATATGTGATTTTAGTTCCCCAACGCGATAAATTGATGGAAAAATTAAAGAAAGATGGGATATCAACAGCAGTTCATTATCCAATACCGCTTCATTTACAGCCGTCTTTTGAGTATCTTGGCTACAAAGAAGGTTCTTTTCCTGTTGCGGAAAAAATAGCAAAAAGCGTGCTGTCTCTTCCGATGTTTCCTGAACTTACACCAAATCAAATAAACTACATTTCTGAAAAAATAAAAGAATTTTATGGCTAAAAAAATTTCAGTTGCCGTAATAGGTGTCGGACATCTTGGGCAGCATCATGCAAGGGTCTACACAGAAATAAAAGATGCTGAATTAGTCGGAGTTTCCGATATAAACGAAAAAACTGGAAAAAAGATAGCTCGCAGCTGCGGAGTAGATTTCTATAAAGATTATACCTCTCTGATAGATAAAGTGCAGGCAGTCAGTATAGTAACACCGACAGTAACTCATTATGAAGTGGGAATGAAATTTCTGCAAAATGGAGTCAATGTAATGATAGAGAAACCAATTACAAATGACCCTGAACGTGCGGCAAAACTTATAAAAACAGCCGAGGAAAACTCCTGTATTTTACAGGTGGGGCATATTGAACAGTTTAATGCGGCGGTAAAAAAAGTTCGCGAATATGTCCAAAATCCGCGGTTTATTGAGGCGAACAGATTATCTAAATTTCCGGCACGCTCTTTGGATATAGGAGTTGTTATGGATTTAATGATTCATGATATAGATATTATATTAAGTTTTGTTAATTCGGAAGTAAAAAGCATAAATTCTATTGGCGCTTCTGTATTTTCGGATAAAGAAGATATAGCAAACTGCCGGCTGAGTTTTGAAAATGGCTGTGTAGCAAATATTACCGCATCGCGAATATCTTATAAAACGGAAAGAAAGTTTAGAGTTTTTGAAAGCGATAGATATATTTCACTGGATTATGAAAGCCAGAATTTTATTGTATATAAAAAAAAGAAAGATAAGATAATTTCACCGGGCGGTATAGAGACAATTACTCCGCTTATTGAAAAAACAGAGTCGTTAAAAGAAGAATTAAAAGATTTTATTTCTTGTGTGCGAGAAAAGCGGCAGCCTACAGTGAGCGGTCATCATGGACTTACGGCTTTGGAACTTGCCTTGAAAATTACTCGCCAAATATGAGTAAAAAACTACATATAATGATTATTGCAGGAGAAATATCAGGCGATAACCACGGTTCTAAACTTATTAAAGAATTTAAAAAAGAAGAAGATGTTGAGATTACTGCAATTGGCGGCGATAAAATGGCTGAGTTTGCGGATAGATTAGAAGAGAATATAGTAAAAAGGGCTGTGGTGGGAGTTGGCGAGATAGTAAAACATATTCCATATTTTATAAAACTTAAAAATAGAATTGTTAAAAAATATTTCAAAAATAAAAATATTGATGCATTGGTACTGATAGATTGCCCCGGCTTTAATTTGAGGTTGGCAAAAATAGCAAACAAACATAATATACCCGTTTTTTATTACATAACGCCGCAGGTTTGGGCGTGGGGAAGCGGAAGAATAAAGATTCTTTCAAAAATCTGTTTGAAACTATTTTGTGTTTTTGATTTTGAAAAAGAGATTTTTACAAAATCCGGCGGCGATGCCGAGTTTGTAGGACATCCGCTTTTAGAGGATATTCCACAGGATATTCCTGTGAAAAAACTTAATAAAGAACTTAATATATCATCTGATGAACAAATAATAGCGCTTTTACCAGGTTCAAGAGAAGACGAGGTAATAAAACATCTTCCCGTAATAGCGGGCGCGGTTAAAAATATTGATTTAAAAGTAGTAATAGGCAGAGCGTCTTCAATTGAAAAGAATTTATATAAAAAGTATATAAAAAATGTTTTGATAACGGAAGATATATATGCGCTTTTAAAGAGAGCGGAGTTTGCGGTAATATCATCGGGAACTTCAACTTTAGAAGCAGCAGTAATAGGAACGCCGTTTATACCTATATATAAGATTTCCGCGCTATCTTATTTTATTGCGAAACAATTAGTAAAAGTGCCTTTCGTTTCAATGGTCAATATTCTTGCCGGAAAAGAAATAACACATGAATTAATACAGAAAAATCTTACGGTAGAAAATTTAACTGCGGAAATTGTCAAGCTGAAAAATTCTGTTGAATTACGCCAAGGAATTAAAAAAGAAATGAAGAAAACAGCAGAAAAATTAGGCGTACCGGGCGCTTCCCGAAAGACAGCGAAGAGCATAATGAGGGAAATAAAATGATTATTGTGACAGGCGGAGCGGGATTTATCGGAAGCGCAATTATAAGCCGATTAAATGAAAGAGGAATTAGCGATATAATAGTAGTTGATGAAGAAAACAAATTAAATGTAGAAAAAAAAAGAAATTTTAAATTTTTAAAATATAAGGATTTTCTTGATAAGGATGTGTTCATTGAGAAGTTTAAGAGAGGCGCATTAAAGTCGGTAGAAGCGGTATTTCATCTTGGCGCCTGTTCCGATACCACAGAAATGAATGAAGAGTATCTTATGGAAACAAATTATGAGTATTCTAAAAAAGTTGCAGTAGCTTCCGTGAAAAATAATATATATTTTATATACGCATCAAGCGGTGCGACTTATGGAGACGGAAATTTTGGATTTAATGATTCTCATAAAAAACTCCATATATATAAACCGTTGAATCTTTACGGGCAATCAAAACATCTTTTTGATATATGGGCTCAAAAGAATGGACTGTTAAAAAAGATAACCGGATTAAAATATTTTAATGTTTATGGTCCAAACGAGTATCATAAGTCGGATATGCGAAGTTTTGTTATAAAAGCATATGAACAAATAAAAGGAACCGGAAAGGTTTGTCTTTTTAAATCATACAAAACTGAATATAAAGACGGCGAGCAGAAGAGGGATTTTATATATATAAAAGATGCCGTGGACATGACACTGTATTTTTATGACAATAGGCATTTGACGGGAATATACAATATCGGAACAGGTATTGTGCGAAGTTGGAACGATTTAGTAAAATCGGTGTTTCGGGCATTAGAAATGAATAAAAATATAGAGTATATAGATATGCCGTTAAAATTAAAAAATCAGTATCAGTATTATACAGAAGCGGATATGAAGAAATTCACAAAAACAGCATATAAAAAAAAGATATTAACTCTTGAAGATGGGGTTGCTGATTATGTTCAAAATTATCTTTTGCCGAACAGATATTTGAACGGTATCAAAAATTGATTTTATTAAATTTTATTGTAAAATACAAAGAGAGTTAGGAGTAACGAGTTGAGGGTTGTAGTTGCCACTGTCTGCGTGTGGGCACTGCACAAGCAGGCAATTATATTTACAACCCCTTAATGCCGGGGTGATGGAATTGGTAGACATAGCGGACTTAAAATCCGCTGGCACTTAGCGCCGTGGGGGTTCAAATCCCCCCCCCGGCACCTGCGAAGCGTTAAAAAAAATGACACAAAAGCGTCGTTTTTTAGCGGAGCATTCTTAGAAGCGTTAAAAAAA
>CAZPHG010000023.1:0-9909 GCA_964586585.1 uncultured bacterium
AAGTATAAAATTTAGTAAAATATTCAATTAATATGTTTACAACGCAAATGCCTCCTCGGATAGCGCTGGTATTGCTTTTTGCCGTTTTAATTTATATAATAATACAATTAATTATCACATGGAACTTTTAGAAATTATTTTACTTGCAATAGTTCAGGGTTTAACTGAATTTCTTCCAATCAGCAGTTCAGGGCATCTTGTGCTTTTTCAGGATATATTTAATATATCATTTGAAGGGATAACAGTTGAAGTTTTCCTTCATACCGGCACTTTATTATCGGTAATAGTGATTTTCCGTAAAGATATAATTAAACTGTTCAAAGCGTTTTTTTACAATTTAGGAATTATCCGCGGCGAAAAAACAGGGTATGAGAGATTAATATGGTTTATTATCATTGCAAATATTCCTGTCGGAATAGTCGGTGTTTTATTTAAAGACAAGATATCGGAATATTTTTTTGCCGACAGTTTTAAGGTGTATATATTTTTAATTATAACAGGGATGTATCTTTTTTTAGAAAAAATGAAATTTTTCAAAAAAGCAAAGCAGTCCCCGGCGGATGATATAAAATTAAAAGATATATCTTTATTTCGCACAATAATAATAGGTTTAAGCCAGATGATTGCGATATTACCGGGTATTTCGCGCTCCGGAACTACTATAATTACCGGGATACTATTAAAAATAAAAAGAGAAGATGCGGCAAAATTTTCATTTTTTATTATGCTTCCCGCTGTGGGCGGTGCAACGCTTTTAGAATTATTAAAACTTGATGCGAAATTTAACTATTTCAATATGGCTGTTGGGTTTCTCATTTCATTTATTGTCGGTTGTATTGCTTTGAAGATACTTTTAAGTATAGTTAAAAATTATAAACTGCACTGGTTCGGCTACTATTGTATTTTAGTAGGGATAATAGGATTACTTTTAAGATGAAAATTTTACTTTTACTTTTTATAATGTTTGTGAGAGTTCCTCTATATGCTAATTGGAGCGAGGAATATCAAGAGTTAGTAGAACAGCTTTCTATAGAAAAAGATATACCTGTTGAACTCATAAGAGCTGTTATAATGGCAGAATCAAGTTATAATAATAGTGCTATTTCTCCGAAAGGTGCGCGGGGTTTTATGCAGCTTATGCCCGAGACGGCAGAGATGCTTGGCGTTAAAGATATCAATTGTCCGTTTGAAAATATAAGAGGCGGAGTAAAATATTTACGGATTTTGCTTGACAGATTTTCGCAGAATATACCTTTAGCGCTTGCTGCCTATAATGCCGGTTCGTCTATGGTAAGAAGACATGGCGGCATTCCGCCTTTTCCCGAGACCAGACAATTTGTATTTAGAGTAATAGAATTTTATGCTATATACAAAACTGAAAGCAGAGAAAGGGAAAGGCGCCGCCGATGGATATTTTTTTAGGATTTAGAGTTGTAGTTGCCAACTTTGATTGGCTTGTAAAGGGCGGATTTATCCGATCCGAAATATTAAATAAAATTAAAGACAGTAATTAAAACAGTAATGAAACCTACATCAAGAAAAAGCCAGTTGCGCATACTATTTCCCATTGCTTCAAACTTATGGTCCATTGCTTCAAATCTGCGGTCTATTTTATCTTCCAGCGAAGTGATTCGTTTTTCAATACCGATGAATCGTATCTCAAGAGCACCAAACTTTTGATACTCCTGATATGAAAGGAAGCGGGTATTTAGCGGGAATATTTATCGGTGGCGAATATTTTATTTTAGACAGATTATCCTTTGCATTAGATTTAGCGCCTACATTCATAAGTTTAGGTTCAGGGAATTTCAGCGTAGATGGATTTGAATGGGTAGTAAATTTAGGAATTTACTATCATTTTGGTCAGGATAAAAAATATTTCTCCAAAACAGATTAACTTAATTAATCGCCGCTTTTTTAACAGAGGGTTACCATGTCTCTTACCATTTCGTTTAGATTTTTGATGAGGCAATTCGTAAGTTTGCTTTTTTATCATAATTTAGTATCATTAATAAGACTTAAGTATAAGAAAAAGTAATACTATTTATATAACTGCATCAGGCAGCCAATTTATTGTATAATTTAAATAAAAATTATGGAAATAAATATTAGATAAAATCAATCCTGCGGTAATATTTGCGGTGTCGGTAATTTTATTTGCTGGCTTAAACTTTCTTTTGTGGTTATGTGGTTAATGGTATGGAAAAACATAAAAACTTCTTCTTCCACACAACCACAGGCAATTAATATAGATGGTATAAATAAACTGTTAGAAAAACTTTCCGCTAAAACGAAAGAGGCATCCAAAACAAAAGATCAACTGTGTGCTATATTGGATAAAATTAAAGAAATCAAACAATCTGTTAAAATTCTTGAAAAAGATAGAAAAGAAAATTATAAAAAATGGGATAAAGAAATTCGTGTTTCAGCATGAGAAGAAAGAGAGTTTCATATAATACTTCAAAAATGAAAAAAAAATTAATTTTTTTGATATTTATTACTTTTATCGGATGCGAAAAGCAGCAATATATAGATAAATTTATACCTGAACCAGCAGAAAAAAAGCACAACTTGTTTGTTGTCGCAAAATTAAACTGGGATCCAATTGTAATGGAAAATACTACTCAAAATTTGCATAAAAAGATGCTTGGTCCATGGTGGGATATGCTTGATTGGATTTACAAAAATAGTTCAAAATATCCTGTGAGTATTAGTATTCCGCCTGCGCTTGTAATTAAATTTCAAAATGAAATTCAAATATCTCCGCTTATTTATAAATCACCTGTAGAGCTTGATTCAAATGAAATAAAAATATTAATGGAAAAGTATGCAGTTCAATTCGATACTATGAGTATTTTAAATGCTCAGATAAAGAAAGGATTAAGCTATTTTGGTGAAGTTCTTAAAAATGAACCTTTAATAAGAGAATTTCTTAATCGTAATGAGTTTACATATTCTGATAAAGAAAAATTTGTAAAATTTATGAAAGAAAAATTATTAGAATTCGATTTGTTTTTAAAAAGAGTTTTGGATCTTGATGATATAGGTGAAGCAACCACATCTCTCAGCGATGCTTATATAAATCTTTTGGATGACGCTCGAATTAAAACGCAGATATTAGAGAGTATAGTTATTTACAAAAAATGGCGAGGCGCTTTTCCTGACGGATTTATTTTTAGAGGGGGTTATGCGGATAGTAGAGCAATTTATGAGATTGAAAAAACACCTTTAAAATGGGTTGTTGTCTCTTCAACTATGCCTTATATACGAACTGAGCCGCAAGTTTTATATATGGAAGCGATAAATGATTATGCTGTCCTTATCACAAATCCTGAAGACCTTAAAAATATTATTAAAAATAGAAAAACAATGAATTTTGAAGGTTTTGTTTATGGAATTTTTGACGGAATAAAGGAACCTATATCGATAAGTAATTCACCTTTTGTGGCGTCGTCTTTAAAATTAACTCCATCGTTAATTAAAATGAAAAATTTTCTTAAAAGCGCGAATGATGCAATAGAAAATTATAGAAATTCAGGAAGAGCAAATCTTAGAACTCTTATGAAGTTAGAAGAAAAACGGCTGCTGATTGAATCCGGCGAACTATATGAACCCCATATCAATATGCTGGAATGGTGCGAAAATTATAAAAAAAAATATGATAAAATATTTAGAAAAATGCTGATTGAAATATATTCTGAAATTGGCATATCACCTCCGGTAGAACTTTTTATCCCGCTCATTGAGATGCCTTTATTTCAAATTGATGAAATGAAAAAGCTTCCTGTTGATATAAAATGTGACGGAATAAATATGCCGGGCGAATGGGAAGGTGCTTTTAATATAAAATTTGATACAGGCCCTTTGAAGGAAGTTCACTGGAGCAGAAGTAAAAAAAACATATATTTTATGATGCATTTTTCAACGGATGCCGTTGATGCAGCCGGAGTCTATTTAGGGCATATGAATGTGCCTCAGGCATCACTTGTTCCACGCGGTCGCAAAATGACTTTTGAAAATATTCAGAATTTTCCGCTTTATTTAGAAGTAAACTGGCGCAGCAGAGCGCCGGAAAAAACAATTATATACCGTACAGCCGGCGATGAAATATGGGAAGTTTTAACGAATCATTTTGATGTCGGATATTCAAATAGGATACTGGAGTTCTCACTACCTCTTAAATATGTTGATATCCGACCGAAAAGAAAAATTTTTATGAAATTCTATACGGAAGGTGTTGAAAAGAAAATTTTTCCCGAGGAAAAAATTCTTACTATTAGCGCTCCTGATTCTAAAAGAGTAAGAAGTATAATATCTCACATAGACCCTGCTGGTGATAATTTTGGTCCTGGAAATTATCTTTATCCTGATCGCCTTAAAGATTATAAAGGCAATTTTGATTTTAGAAGAATAGAAGTAAATCAAACAGAAGATGAACATATTATAACAATTGAACTTTCTGCTCTTGAAAATATTTATTTTGCGCCATTAGGTTTTAGCGGAGTTGTAATAGATATTTATATTGATATAAATGACAGGCCCGGATTAGGGCGGCTTTCGCTTTTGGAAAAAAGAAATGCTTTTACTACTCCGCGGAATGCGTGGGAATTCGCTATTTCCTTAAACGGATGGAAAGCGGGAGTATATAACACCGCAGGCAGAAAGATATTTGAACCTGAAATAATGGTTAATCCGACAAGAAATATAATAAATATTTTTATTCCAACAGATATAATTATGGCTTCTGTTAAAAGATGGAGTGTGGTACCTGTTTTGCTGGCAGGTGATGAAGAAGGAAAAGTAATAGAAATAAGTTATGATACTTCAGTTAATAATGAAGAATTTAGAGGTAGAATAAATGAATCGGATACAAATATACTTGATGTGATTTTACCCTCCGGCTTTGTTCAGAAAAGAATATTAGGAGCAAATAGAAGAGGAGGAGCGATAGAAATTTTAGGATTAAAAAAAAGGTAAAGGAGAAAAATAAATGAATAAAAAAGGTCTTATAGCAATTCTTATCATATTGGTGGGCGGCATATTTTTAAATAATTATAGAGATGTTTTTATAGAAAAAAAACAAGGGGTTCCAGTAGCAACTGATAATATCACTAAAAATATTCCTTATTGTTCAGAGGAGATTACAAGGATATTGGCAAGTTCTTTTTCAGATGTCGTAAAAACAGTTAGTCCATCTTTAGTTAATATTTCTGCCGTGCATATTGTCGAAGTGCAGACGCCTTTTCATCGTTTCCATTTTGACGATTTCTTTGGTGATTTTTTTAATCGTCCGCGGCGTCAGCGGCCTGAACCGGAGACGAGAAAACATCGGCATGAAGGCACAGGCTCCGGCTTTATAGTTGATCCAAGAGGATATGTGCTTACTAATTATCATGTTATAAAAGATGCAGAGGAAATCAAAATAATTACTTATGATGATAAAGTTTATGACGCTGAAGTAGTCGGAAAGGATCCGAGAACAGATCTTGCAGTGATTAGAATTAAATCTTCTAAAATTTTTCCTGCTTTAGAATTGGGTAATTCGGATAAAGTTAAAATTGGTGATTGGGTGATGGCTGGCGGCAGTCCCTTTGGATTAAGGCAAACATTTACTGCTGGTATAATAAGCGCTTCCCGACAGAATATTAATGTCGGGGAAATGGTATATAGAAATATGCTTCAAACAGATGCAGCAATAAACAGGGGCAATTCCGGAGGTCCGCTTGTTGATTTAGCAGGCAGAGTGATAGGAATAAATACGGCAATATTTGCTCCTACAGGCGTATTTGCAGGAATAGGTTTCGCTATTCCGGTTAATCAGGCAAAACTTGTGCTTAGCGATCTTATAGAAAAAGGAAGAGTTGTGCGTGGCTGGCTGGGAGTGGAAATAAAAGATGTAGACGAGGCAATAAAAAAACATTTTGGATTAAAAGAAGCAAAAGGAGTTCTTATTAACAGAGTATTTAAAGATTCCGAGGCAGAAAAAGGCGGTTTGCAAAGAGGGGATGTAATAATAAAATTTAATGAAGTAAAAATAGAAAACATCAGAGAACTGCAAGATAAAGTTGCCGCATCTAAACCGGGTTCAAATATTATGCTTACAATAATCAGGAAAAAAAGCGAGAAAGTTATTGAAATAAAATTAGGAGAAATGCCTGAAAAATTTCCGTCAATTTCAAAAAGAGAGCCGGAAAAACCTGCCGATGAAAAAAATATTGTAATTTGGAAAGGAATTGAAGTGTCCAATATTACAGGCTTAATTAAAGAAAGATACAATTTAACTGTGGATAAAGGTGTAGTTGTTGTAAGTTTAGATCCCGCAGAAAAAGGATATGAGATAGGACTTCGCACAGGGGATGTTATTGTTGAATTCAATAAGAAAGAAATTAAAAATATTGAAGATTTTAATGAAGTATCCAAAATCGCTTCAATAAAAGACGGTATTGTTTTTGATATTATAAGAGCAGGTAGATCTATTTTTATTTCTTATCAAAAATCAAATTGAAAAAAGAACCATTTCTGAAGTTCAGAATTTAATTTTTGTTGGTCTATGGTTGGCTTTCTTTATTTCGCTTGTATTTCTTATTGATGTAAAATTCACCAGATATAAACTTATAGGGATGAATCTTTCGCTCTTGGTCATTTTATGTGTATGGTTTTTTAAAGAGGGTGAATTTATAAAAAAAATTCACAAAGAAATATTTTTAATTCCTTTAATAGTTTTACTTATTCTTTGGACAATATTTTATTTTGTTTCAGAAAAGAGAGCCATTGCTTTTCCCCAGTGGCAGAGGATGTTGTTTAGTGGCGCGGCTTTTTTTACTGCTTACCGAACATTTCCTAAAAAGTATAAAAAAAATCTTCTGACTACTATTATTATTTTTGGCGGTTTAATGAGTGTCTATGGTATTTTACAGAAATACGGAGGGGTATGGATTATTCGAGTGCCTCAAATGGATAGAGTTTTCGGCACTTTTGGAAACCCGAATTTTTTTGCTTCTTTCATCATAGGGCTCATTCCTGTTTCTATTGCTTTTTTCTTAATGAAAAAATCCTTATGGAAATTTATTGCAATTGTGGCGATGTTTTGGGCTCTTTACTATACAGGAACCCGCGGTGCATGGCTTGGTTTGCTCGGCACCGGAATTTTCTGGTGGTTTTTATGGGGCAGAAAAATGCTGCCGAAGTGGGCAACACTTTTGTTATTTATTATAGTAGCAGTTTTTATATTTGCAACAAGAAATATTTTGATAAGGCAGTTAGATAGGATGCTTATATGGCGCGATACTTTACTAATGACTGTTCAAAATCCTCTCTTCGGGATTGGATTAGGAGAGTTTCACGGCGAATTTTCCAAATATGCTTCCGAACAGATGCTAAATGTTTTTCCTCGCGGCAGTTTTATTGTAAATTATGCTCATAACGAATTTTTAGAAGTGTTTTCCGAAACAGGAATATTAGGTATTGGAATATATCTTTGGTTTTTAGTAGTTTTTTACTATACCGCAATATATAAAACAAAAAAGAATATAATAAAAACAGGCGCAATTTGTGGCGCTACGGCAATTTTATTGCATAGCGGTGTATCTGTGAATATGAGGTTTGCCGTTTCAAGTATATGGGCGTTTTTTTTAATGGGGCTTGCTTTAGGCTGGGTGAGAAAAGATGTGATTAAAAAAAATACTCTAAACTATAAAAAAATAATAGCGGGTATAGGATTTATATTTATTCTCTTTTTACTGGGGCAAAGTGTAATAGAACCACTTGTCTCTCATAGAAGATTAAAAAAAGCAGTTGATTTTTTTGATAAAGAAAGAGTGTATAATAAAGACGAAGTAAAAGAAATAATTAAGAACGATCCTGATAATGCATCTGCTTATTATAAACTTGCATGGTTACAGGCGAAGGATAAAGAATTTGAGAAAGCAATTAAAAATTTTCGAAAAACTATTATGCTTGATGAGACAAAGGTGGGCGCTTTTAATAATCTCGGTAATATTTATTTTATAATAGGAAGACGCGATCTTGCTGAGAAATATTATAAAGAAGCGTTAAAAAGAAAGCCGACACTTACCGACGCGCGTTTTAATCTTGGATATATTTACTATCGTTCAGGTAGAATAAAAGAAGCGGGCAGGCAGTTTAATAAAGTATTAGAAATGGAACCGGATAACTATAAGGCAAAAATAATGCTGAGAAAAATGGTAGAGTAAAATGAAAATGAAAATTGAATGTGTTGACTGTTTTATGACGCAGGCGGTGAGAGCGGCTAAATTAAGTTCTAATGATTTTAATACTCAGATAAGAGCAGTAAAAAAAGCAGCAGAAGTTATATCTAATCTTGACCATACAAAAACACCTCCTGAAATAGCAACAGAAGTATTTAAAAAAATAGCGCAGCTAACAGGCAACCCCGACGGTTTTAAAAATTTAAAAGAAAAATCCAACAAAAAGGTGCTGGAACTTATGAGGATGGTTAAACAGCTTATTATGGAGGCAGATGATACCTTTGAAGCGGCTCTTAAAATATCTTTATGCGGAAATATAATGGATTACGGGATATTTGATGATTTTGATGTAGAAGCGTTGATTAAAAAAGAAATTAATGAACCGCTTGACAGCGAGAAAATTCGGAAATTAAAGAATATAGTTATTTCAGCATCAATAATAAGTTTTTTTGCCGATAATGCAGGCGAAATCGGATTGGATGGGGTTTTATTAAACGAATTTATGAAATTAAATCCAAACCTCAATATAATTATCTTTGTTAAATCAGCGCCGATAATTAATGATGCTACAATGGCTGATGCCCGTTTTTTTAATTTAGAGAGTAAGTTTAAGGTGATAACAACTTCAAATTCAGTGGGGATGAGTATGAATCTGCTATCTCCTGCTGTCCGGAGGCTCATAGAAAATTCCGATTATATAATAGCAAAAGGGCAGGCAAACTATGAAAACCTTAATGATAAAGGTATAAAAAATATTGTGTTTTTATTGAGAGCAAAATGTGATATAGTAGCAAATAATATCGGAGTCCGCAAAGGAAGCAGGGTAATTGTGGTATGAAGCCTAAGTGTCAGCATTTCGCTCTTTGCGGCGGTTGTAGTTTTCAGGATATTCCGTATAATGAACAGCTTGAAAATAAAAAAAAGAAACTTATTGAAGCAACGGGTTATGATGAAATTAGTATCGTTCCTTCACCGCAGATTTACGGCTTTAGAAATAAAATGGAGTATTCTTTTGAAGGAGAAAATTTAGGACTTCATCCGCGCGGCAGATTTAGTGAAGTTATTAATTTAAAAGAATGCCCTGTATTTTCCGATTGGGCAGGGACTCTTCTTGATAGCGTGAGAGAATTTGTATTAAAAAATAATATTCCTTATTACGAAAGAAGGAGCAAGAAAGGGCTACTCAGGTACCTCATATTAAAAGAGTGTAAGCATACATTGGAAAAGATGATCATCCTTGTTATAAATAACAGCGCATTTGAATATAAAGATGAATGGGTGAAGATGATTCAACAAACGTTGCCGTCGGTTTCTTCTATAATACTTGCTAAAAGAGATAAATCAGGAGATTCTGCCTATACAGAAGATTATGAAATTCTTTATGGAAAAAAATATATTCTAATGAAAACAGGAAAATTAATTTTTAATGTTTCGCCATTTTCTTTTTTTCAGCCGAATTTTTATCAAACCGAAAATTTATACAACATAATTTCTTCTTTATCTGAAAATAGCAATAACATTCTTGATTTATATTGCGGAATAGGTTCAATATCTTTTTATCTTGCCAAATATGGACGCAGTATAACCGGGGTAGAAGCAGATAATATGTGTTTTAAGGATGCAAATGAAAATTTAAAAAAAATTGCTCCGCCGGGAAACATAAATTTTATAAAAAATAAGG
>CAZPHG010000024.1:0-9854 GCA_964586585.1 uncultured bacterium
GCGCGGATAGATGATTTAAAAAAATGGGATGTTAATTTCACAGGCGGAAGTCGTAATCCAAAACTTGGCTTAGAAGGCGGACATTCAAAAAGAAGAATACTTCATCATGAAGATAACACAGGAGAAGAACTCGAAAAAAAACTTCTTAAAAAAGTAACTGCTTCACAAAATGTCCAAATCTTTTCTCATCAAACTGCTGTTAATTTAATAGTTAAAAATGACCGATGCCGTGGCGCTTATGTTCTTAATAACAGCACCTTGAAAGTAAATACTTTTTTGGCAAAGGTAGTAGTCCTTGCAACAGGCGGGTGCGGAAAAGTTTATTTATATACTTCAAATCCGAATGTATCAACCGGCGACGGAATTGCTATGGCTCATAGAGCAGGCGCAAAAATTGCTAATATGGAATTTATGCAATTTCATCCCACTTATCTTTATTCTTCCAAAGAATCATTTCTCATTACAGAAACGATGAGAGGAGAAGGAGCGCGGCTTGTCAACACAGAAGGAAAATATTTTATGAAAAAATATGACAAGCGAGGCGAACTTGCTCCGCGTGATATTGTAGCAAGAGCAATAGACAGCGAAATGAAAAAAGAAGGCGTAAAATATCTTTATTTAGATATCCATTCTAAAAAAAGCGCGCAGTTTATAAAGAAAAGATTTCCTACAATCTATAGAAAACTTAAAAATATCGGAATTGATATTACTTCGGAAAATATACCCATTGTGCCGGCAGCTCATTACTGTTGCGGCGGAATTCATATAGATGAATTTGGTTCTACTAATGTCCCGGGACTGATGGCTATAGGAGAAGTTGCCCACAGCGGCTTGCACGGCGCTAATCGGCTTGCTTCTAATTCGCTGTTAGAATCTCTTGTATTTGCAAAAAGAGCCGCAGAAAAAATCCCGCAGATTATAACAAAAGTTGATTTTATCAAAGCAAGTCCATGGAAATATACGGGAATACAGCCTCCTTTAGAATTTGTTTTTATAGAACATAACTGGGAGGCGTTAAGAAGATTAATGTGGAACTATGTATCGGTAGTGAGGTCAAACTATAGATTAACCGAAGCAGCAAAAAGGTTGGAAATTATAGAAAAAGATGTGAATTTTCACTATTGGAAATATCTTATAACCCCGGAGATTGTAGAAATGAGAAATCTTGTGGATGTATCAAAAATTATAATAAAAAGCGCTGCCTCGCGAAAAGAATCAAGAGGACTTCACTATAATATCGACTATCCTAAAAAATCCGCCAAATACAAAAAGAATACTTTTCTATAATGGGCGGCTTCATTCAAATAAAAGGCGCAACCGAGCATAATTTAAAAAATATAAATCTTTCACTACCGCATAATAATTTCATTGTAGTTTCAGGAGTCTCTGGCTCGGGAAAATCATCGCTTGCTTTTGACATCATATATGCGGAAGGACAACGTAGATATGTGGAATCTCTTTCAGCTTATGCTAGACAGTTTTTAGGACAAATGCCTAAACCTGCTGTTTATTCAATAACAGGCATTCCTCCGGCTCTGGCAATTCAGCAAAAAGGGACAGGCTACAATCCCCGCTCCACAGTAGGTACATTAACTGAAATCTACGATTATTTAAGATTACTTTTTGCAAGAGTCGGTACGGCTCACTGTCCCGATTGCGGACTTGCAATAAAATCTCAAAGCACATCGGAAATTGTTCGTAAAATTATGAATAAGGGGCTTTATAGAGAAATCATTATCCTTGCGCCGATTATCAGAGGAAGAAAGGGGCAATTCAAAGAACTTTTTGAACGCCTGCAAGCAGAAGGGTTTATTACATTAAGAATAGATAATAAAATTTATTCGCTTGAAGAAGAAATAGAGTTAGACAGCAGAAAATCACATAATATAAGTGTGGTTGTAGATAGATTAAAAATTACTAAAAGTCCTTCCAATACCGAGAGAGTGGCAGATTCTGTTGAAATAGCATTAAAGAAAACAAATGGAATTGTTGAAATTGATGGGTTAACCGGTGGCATAGAAATTTTTTCCACTAATTATGCCTGCGCGAAATGCGGGTTAAGTATCGGAGAAATAGAACCGAGAATTTTTTCTTTTAATTCTCCTTATGGAGCATGCAAAACCTGTTCGGGACTTGGCGTCCGACTTGAAATAGACCCTGCTCTTGTCTTATCTGATGAAAAACTTTCAATCACCGAAGGCGCAATAATTCCATGGAGCGACCCCATAACAACCCGAAGACAAAGATGGAAAAGTGCTGCTAGAAAATATAAATTTCAGATGTTAAATACCATATCTGAGGAATTGAATTTTAGTTTAAAAACACCTTATAAAAAATTACCTGAAAAAATAAAAAACACTTTATTATACGGTTCGGAAAAAAAATATTATTTTGAATTGAAAACAGGCGGCAGAACTTATACTAAACACACTGTTTTTGAAGGAGTAGTGAGCGAACTTTCAAGAAGGTATTTAGAAACACAATCGGATTATGTCAGAGAAAAAATCCAACAGGAATATATGAGAGAGTTGAAATGTCCCGCCTGTTGCGGAGCGCGGCTTAAAAAGGAATCGCTTGCCGTCAAAATATCACAAAAAAATATCGCTCAACTTTCAATATTATCAGCAACAAAATTGAAAGAGTTTTTTAAACATCTTAAATTAAGCCCGCAGAAAAAGATAATTGCCGATAGTATTATCCGCGAAATTCTTTCAAGAATAGATTATCTTATAAATGTAGGGGTAGAATATATTTCGCTCAACAGAAAGGCAATCACGCTTTCTTCGGGAGAAGCGCAACGTATAAGATTGGCGACACAGATAGGATCCGCTCTTTGCGGTGTTGTTTACATTTTAGATGAGCCTACCGTCGGACTTCATTCAAGAGATACAAATCGGCTGATTAAAACATTAAAACAACTAAAAGAATTAGGCAATACTTTAATAGTAGTTGAACACGATTATCAAACAATAGCAGAAGCGGATTATATAGTTGACCTTGGTCCTGCCGCAGGTATTGAAGGCGGAAAAGTTGTCTATGCCGGCTCTAAAACTAAATTTAAAGGAATTAAAAAATCTCTTACTTCTCTCTATTATTCAGGCAATTTAGAAGTGCCTTTACCTTCTAAAATAAGAAAACCTACCGGAAAAAAAATCACTTTAAAAGGATGTTCTCATTTTAACCTGAAAAACATAGATGTCCATTTTCATATAGGATTATTTAACTGCGTAACAGGTGTCTCGGGTTCGGGAAAAAGCACGCTTGTAGAAGAGACATTATATAAGGCGTTGATGGAGAAAATTTATCCGCTTTCTACTGAATTGCCGGGAAAATTCCGCAACATTAAAGGATATAAAAACATAAAAAGAGTAGTGAATATAGATCAATCTCCTATAGGCCGCACTCCGCGTTCCAATCCCGCTACTTATACAAAAGTATTTAATTCAATCAGAGAACTTTTTGCGCGACTTCCCATTTCTAAAGCAAGAGGTTATCAAAAAGGAAGATTTTCATTTAATACAAAAGAAGGCACTTGTCAAAAATGCGGGGGTCAAGGAGAAATTCAGATAAAAATGCATTTTTTACCTGATATATATATAATTTGTCAATCATGCGGTGGGAAAAAATTTACCGCTGCTACTTTAGATATAAAATACAAAGGTAAAAATATAGCGGAAGTACTTAATATGACTGTTAAAGAAGCGCTGAATTTCTTTTCTCAAATTCCTGATATAAAAAGAATATTAAAAACGCTCGATGAGGTCGGACTTGGATATATAAAATTAGGACAGTCATCGGTAACGCTTTCCGGCGGCGAGGCGCAGAGGATAAAACTTGCAAGGGAACTTTCTAAAAAAGGTGGAAAAGGAACAGGAAATACGGTTTATATATTAGATGAGCCAACTATCGGACTTCATCCGCATGACATTAAGTTTCTTTTAGCTGTTTTGCATTCATTGGTAAACAAAGGCAATACTGTAATTGTAATAGAACACAATATGGATATAATAAAAAATGCCGACTGGATCATAGATATGGGCCCGGAAGGTGGTTTGGGCGGCGGAGAAATATTGATTAGCGCGCCGCCTTTAGAATTACTCAAATGTCCAAATAGTTATACGGGAAAATATTTGAAAAAATATCTTTCCCGAAAGATAAAATGAATGAAATTTGGCGATTTATTGACAGCGGTTCCAATGACGGGAACTATAATATGGCTTTTGACGAAAATCTGCTTAAAACTTATAAAAAAGGTGAGCCTGTTTTTCGGCTATATGAATGGAATCCGCCTGCTATTTCTTTGGGGAGATTTCAGGATGATAGAAAAGTGCTTAATCTTTCTGAATGCAGACGGCAAAATATAAATATTGTTCAAAGAATTTCAGGCGGCGGCGCAATATTCCACGACTGTGATATTTCTTATAGTATTGTTTGCGATGACGAAACTATCGGTTCGCTATCAGTAAAAGATTCTTATTTCAAATTGTGTAATTTTCTTGTTCTTACCTATAAAGAGATTGGTTTGAATGCTGCTTTTTCAGGAAAAAACAATTGTCGTTATACAGAATATAAAAAATCTGATTTTTGTTTTGCCGGGTGGAATGAATGCGATATTATTATTAAAAATGGTGTAAAAATTGGCGGAAATGCACAACGAAGATTAAAAAATATAATTTTTCAGCATGGAAGTATACCCATAAAATTAAATATAGAAAAAATAAAAAAATGTTTTAACCGCCATTTTGACAGTAGCGGCATAATGTCTCTTGATTTATTAAGCGATATTTCTTTAGAAAAGTTTAAAAGTATAATGAAAAAGAATTTTAAGAAAGCGATGAACATTGAAAATTTTAAAACAATCTAAAAAAAAAATAAATATAAGCGATATATTTCCTCTTAAAAAACTTCTTTCAGGTTTAAATTTAAACACTATCTGTACCGAAGCTCTTTGCCCTAATATTTCAGAATGTTTCAAAAGAAAACATGCGGCTTTTTTAATACTTGGTAAAATTTGTAGTCGCAACTGCGGGTTTTGCGGTATGAGCAGCGGATTGCCGGAGCCTGTTGATTTAAGAGAACCGCTTAAAATAGCAGAAGCCGTTAAGAGGCTTAATTTAAGACATGTTGTTATAACAAGTCCCGCAAGAGATGATTTGCCGTTGGGCGGCGCGGAAATGTTTGTCCGAACAATTAATATTTTACGAAAAAATATAAATAATATTACTATTGAAATACTTATTCCTGATTTCAAAGGAAAAGAAATTGCGATTAAAAAAGTTGCAGAAGCAGGAGCAGATATAATAGGACATAATATTGAAACAGTTAGTCGATTATATAAAATTAGAAAAGGAGCGGATTACAAAAGGTCTCTGCAATTGCTTAAAAAAATAAAAAAATTTAATAAAGAAATAAAAACAAAATCTGCTATAATGCTTGGACTTGGCGAAAAAGAAACAGAGGTTGAAGAATTATTTTATGATTTATTGGAAGTAGGCTGTGATTATTTAAGTATAGGGCAGTATTTTCAGCCTACAAAAGCGCAAGAGCGCGTTAGAGAGTATATAAATTATAAAAAATTCAATGAGTATAAAAAAAAGGGGTTGGCGCTTGGTTTTATTCACATAGAAAGCGGGCAGTATGTAAGGAGTTCCTATCTTGCGGAGCGGTATAAATGAAAAAATATGATTGTATTATAATAGGTGCAGGCCCGGGCGGAACACAGGCGGCATTGAAACTTGCAGGTTTTAATAAATCCGTCTGTATTATTGAAAAAGAAGAAAATCATATCGGAGGCGTCTGTCTAAATGAGGGATGTATCCCTGTAAAATCACTTCTTGAATCAGCAAACATATATCAGAAAATTAAAAATTCAGGAAAATTTGGATTTATAACAACTCTTCCGCAAGTGAATATGGATATGCTCAAAAAGTCGGCGCAGAAAAATATAGATAAACTTAAAAACGGTCTTATGGGAGTTTTAAGAAATAACAAGATAGATATTATTTTTGGAGAAGCATCATTTATCTCACCTGAAAAAATTGAAGTATCTCTTCCCGATGGAGAAAAAAAAGAACTTTTTGCTGATTATTTTGTCATTTCTACCGGTTCAAAATCAAAAGAAATCAACAATCTGCCAACAGACGGAAAGTATATCTTAAACAGTGAACAATTATTAAAATCTGATATGGAAGCTAATTCAATTCTTATTATCGGCGGTGGTTATATCGGATGTGAATTTGCTTCATTTTATAATCGTATAGATAAAAAAGTGGATATTATTGAAGAATGCTCCTCTCTTTTGCCTTCCGAGGATAGCGATATATCTAAAACACTTCATAGAGAATTTAAGAAAGCAGGAATTGATATTTGCATTTCAAGCAGAGTTTCATCTCTTTCAATAGTTAAAAATGGTGTAGAGGCGAGCATAAAAGAACTTCCGCCTAAAAAATTTGATAAAGTTTTGATAGCGGTCGGAAGAATTGCAAATATAGAAGCATTGCAAATTCACAAAGCAAACATCAAAGAGAAAAATGGATTTCTTTGTGTTGATAAATATATGAGAACAAATATTAAAAATATATTTGCAGTTGGCGATGTTTCAGGTTCGCCGATGTTTGCTTATACTGCTACCGCTTCCGCTGATCTTGTAGCAGACATAATAGCAGGTGTCCAAAATTCAGGTGTGAATTATTCATTATTACCAAGGGTTGTATTTTCATATCCGCCTGTTGCCTCTATTGGTATAACTCAAAAAGAAGCAGAGAAAAAAGGATTAAATATTGGAATAAAAAAGAAATTCTTTAAAGCAAATGCAAAAGCCGTAATAAATGATTGCGAGACAGGTTTTGCAAAAATAATATTTGATTTAGAAAGTCGGCGGATACTCGGCGCATCTATAATAGGAGCAGACGCTTACGAACTCATACATACTTTAATTATTGCAATTAAAGAAAATTATAGCATTGATGAAATGCGTTCACTTATTTTTGCTCATCCGACTCTTTCTGAGATAATAAACCGATAGGGGCAAGTTGCGAAACACCGCAGAGTGCCCAATATCGCCCATTTTTATCTCCTCCTTGTTATGATATATTTTTCAGTCTTTTCAATTATGATAGCACAGGAAAATTGAAATGTCAAAAACTTGATATTATTTTTTGGTGACGAATTCTTCTAAACTTAATTTTTACTCAAGAATCAACTTTCTAATCTCTAAAGTAGCTTGAACCATATTTCTTAGTGCCATTTTAACTTCTTCCCATTTTCTTGTTTTTAAACCACAATCCGGATTTATCCACATTTTTGACTTATTAAGAACTTCAAGCCGACTGATAATTTGATTCTTAAATTCACCAACAGAAGGAATTCGTGGAGAATGAATATCATAAACGCCAGGCCCTATTTCATTTTTGTAGCCGCATTCACGAAAAACATTTAACAGTTTATTTCCGCTTCTTGCTGTTTCAATTGTGATAACATCAGCATCCATTGCTTCAATTGTTTTAATAATATCATTAAATTCACTATAACACATATGCGTATGTATTTGTGTTTCTTTCTTTGCTTTACTTACAGCGATTCTAAAGTTTTCAACAGCCCATTTCTCATATTCGCTTATGTTCTCCTTCCGAAGAGGATATCCTTCTTTAAATGCCGCCTCATCAACTTGAATAATTTTAATACCAGCTTTTTGCAAATCATCAATTTCATCACTTAATGCAGCAGCAATTTGCTTTGAAACGATAGAACGGGATATATCATTTCGCACAAACGACCAGTTTATAATTGTTACAGGACCGGTCAACATTCCTTTCACTATTTTTTTTGTTTTACTTTGCGCATAAGTAATCCATTTAACTGTCATTGAGTCGAGGCGGCTAATATCACCATAGATAATCGGAGGTTTTACACAACGACTGCCGTAGCTTTGAACCCATCCATCTTGTGTAAAATGGAATCCGTCCAGCAATTCCCCAAAGTATTCAACCATATCGTTTCGCTCCGGTTCTCCATGAACAAGAACATCAAGTCCAAACTCCTCCTGAAAAAAGATACAATCATCAATGTATTTTTTTATTTCCGATTCATATTCAGTAATTGATATATTTCCGCTTTTAAAATCCCTTCTTAACTTTCTAAGTTCAGTAGTTTGAGGAAAACTGCCGATTGTGGTGGTAGGAAGAATGGGAAGATTCAATTTTTCTTTCTGAAGTTTAATTCTTTCATTAAAGCCGCCGTCTCTTGAAGCATTAGTTAAATTGTTTACTCTATCGGCAACTTTTTTATTGCAGATATAATTTGAATTCACCTTAGATTCCAATATTCTTTGATTTTGTTCAATTCGTTGCTGAGCTTGTTCTGTTAACTCTTCTGTATGAAAAACATTTCCAAGAAATGCAGTTTCCTCAACCTTTTCAATACTAAATGAAAGCCATTTTGTGAGTTCGCATTCTGTTTCATTTGCCAAAGAATAAGGAGAATGCAGCAATGAACAGCTTGTTGAAATTATAATTTGTTCTTTTGGTATTAAATGAGAAATATTTTCAAGCAATTTTAATGTTTTTTTAAAATCAGTAATCCAAATATTCCGCCCATCTATTACACCTGCAACAAGTTTCTTTTCATTTATGTATTTAAGTCCATTTATATTTTTAATTCCATAAACAAAATCGAGACCGATACCCCAAACATCTGTTTTTTCTAATTCTTTTGTTGCCTCACAGGAATGCTCAAAATAAGTTGTTACTATAATTTTATTTTTCTCACTGACAGATGTTAATACATCATAAGTTTTTTTAATAAGTAACAATTGTTTTTCTGATGGATTCTGAACAAAAATCGGCTCTTCCATTTGTACAACAATTGAAGAGTCTAATTCTGCTATTTTTAACAATAATTGTTTGTAAACAAATAATACAGAATCAAAATAATCGTAAGAGTCATTTCCTTCTTTTGTTTTAGACAATCCAAGAAAAGTTATTGGTCCGATAATATTTATTTTAGTTTTTATCCCTATATTTTTTGCTTCCTTATATTCGGATATTATTTTGGAAGCATTGAGATTGAATTGCATTCCATTTTCCAATTCAGGAACGATAATATGATAATTTGTGTTAAACCACTTCGTCATTTCCATGGCAGTAGCATGCTTGCTCCCCCTTGCCATAGCAAAATATTGTTCTATTTTGTCATCAATATTGCGAAACCGTTCAGGTATTGCATTAAGCATAACCGCAGTATCTAACATATGATCATAATAACTGAAGTCATTTGAACTAATAAAATCTATTCCTTTTTCTTTTTGCTCAAACCAATGTTTTTTTCTTAATTTACTTGCTGTATTTTGAAGGTTTTCAAAAGTGCTGGTTTGATTCCAAAAATTTTCGAGAGATTTTTTAAGTTCTCTCTTTTTCCCAATTCTTGAAAAACCGGTAATTAGTGTTTTGTTTGTCATTGTAATCTCCTTTTGTTTATGCGACAAAATTAATCTATTACTATCCTGGCATTCGGACTTAGAGTTTTTTACCTCTCAATACCGTAGCGCAACTGTGCCTGATTCTCACAGGACTTCCCCAATATCAATAGTAATTGAAATATACATTTTCATTTTGCTCCTACATATCACGAATTGCCTCATCAAAAATCTAAATGAAACTTTTTTATGATTTGTATCTAATTTATACAAATTTTTTACTACATTGTCCAACATAACCATTATGCCGCAGCGATTCCGCAATTACCCTCAAAGTTTATGAATAGAGATATTGTCAAATGTTGTGTATCAGAGAAAGGCAAGCGGCCTCCTTAAATATGGTGGAATGATACTACTCTGAAATCTTATTTTATTTTTCTTA
>CAZPHG010000025.1:0-2298 GCA_964586585.1 uncultured bacterium
GACATCCTGCCACAAAGTATTTCTTCGATTTGCTCCGCTAAAAAACAACCGCGTATGGGTTGTTTTTCTTGACGCTTCGCACTACCATTTTTGACAAGTTTGAAATTCTGTTACAATTAATTATATGATTTTCCATAAAAAAAAACAAATTTTAGTCTTATCCAACGCAAGATGAGCCCGAAATAGTTCTCTGACAAATAAAATAAGAATTTGACAGTTTCTTTTAAGTATGGTATAAAAAGATAACGACAAGAATTTAATGAAAACCAGTGGTAAAAATTAAAAGATAGAGGAGGTGCTATGATAAAAACAAATGAACTTATTTCTGAAGCGATATCTTTACCTGTGGAGGTCAGGACATTGTTGGTAAGTAAACTAATAGAAAGCCTGAATCCAACAAAAAATGAAATTGATGAGTTATGGGCTAAGGAAGCAGAAAAGAGGGTTGAAGATATCAAAGCAGGAAAAGCAAAAATAATTTTAGGAGAAAATGTTTTTAAAGAGATTAAAGAAAAATTTAATCTATGAATTATTCTTTTCACCCTTTGGCACAAAAAGAATTGAATGAGGCAATTGACTATTATAATGAGTACCAAGATGGGTTAGGTATTGAATTTGCTAAAGAAGTTTATAAATCCGTTCAAATTATTTCACAATTCCCTCAGGCATAGTCACCATTATCAAAAAACACGAGGCGATATGTGACAAAACGATTTCCTTATGGAGTAATTTATCAAGAAGAAAAAGATGAGATAATAATAATTGCAGTAATGCAGTTGAATAAAAAGCCAAATTATTGGGGCGACAGAATAGAATAAAACAGAAGAAACTTTTTAAATCCTTCACAATCGCTCCGGTATTAGAAACCGTCGCGAAGGTTACAGAACGAAGTAGATACTGCAAGAAGTGAATGTGTTCAAAATGATACGAGAATACTTACAACCCCTTCCCGCAAGGAGCGCAAGAAATTGAATTTTTTAAAAAATATCGTTCAATATAAAAAAAAGGTTCTTAAAGAGAAAAAAATCTCTTTTGATGATTTAAAAAAAATTGTCAAAAGAATGGATATTACATCGGGATTATTAAAAAATGCGTTAGAAAAACCCGGAATATCTCTCGTAGCAGAAATAAAAATAGCCTCTCCCTCTTCCGGTAGCATCTCCCGTTATCCGATTAAAGAACTGGCTCAAATTTATGCCGACTCCGCCGTGGACTGTATTTCAGTAATAACCGAAGATAAATATTTTAATGGTTCTCTCAAAAATATAGAATTAGTAAAATCTGTTTTTAGTGGACCTGTGTTGATGAAGGATTTTATAATATCTGAATATCAGATATATGAGGCAGTTGCAACAGGCGCTGACGGGGTGCTGTTGATAGCGGCAATGCTTTCAGAAAATGAATTAAGCAGGTTCCTAAATTTATGCGAAGAACTTAAAATATCCCCTGTTGTGGAAGTTCATTCGGAAGTTGAGATTGACAGATGTATGAAAATGGATAAAATTAAAATCATAGGTGTAAATATAAGGAACTTAAAAACTTTAAAATTAAATCCTGAAATTGCTGAAAAGTTAATTAAAAAGCTCCCGGAAGGTATAATAAAAATAGCAGAAAGCGGCATAAGTTCCCCTGAAAGAGTGCGTGAACTTTATAATATGGGTTATGATGCGGTTTTAGTGGGAACGAGTATTTCTTCATCTGATTCGCCCGCTGAATTGATAAGGCAAATGAAATGACACTTTTAAAAATTTGCGGAATTACTAATATTAAAGACAGAGATTTATGTCTTGAAGCAGGTGTCGACCTTGTGGGGTTTAATATTTATAAGGGTTCGGTAAGATATGTTAATGATACAAAGTTAGGTGAATTATTATCTTCCGCTATAAGCAAATCGGTTATTGTCGGTGTTGGCGGAATGTCCGCTGCCAATAGCGACTGGGAGCAGGTTATAAAAAATTATTCACCACTCTATATACAAATGCATGGAAATGAAACGATAGATATAATAAAATCCATTAAATCTAAATTTCCTGAAATTAAGGTGATAAAAAAAGTTACAATCGGTGATGTGAGCGAGTTTGCAAATATTCTTTCGGTTGCTGATTATCTTTTATGTGATACAGCATCGGTTATTTATGGTGGAACAGGAAAAAGATTTGACTGGGAAACCCTTAAAAATATCCCTAAAAAAATAAGAGAAAAATTATTTGTCGCAGGCGGAATAACTGTTGATAATATAGGCGAAGTCTTACAATATGATATTTTTGGTGTTGATGTTGCCACAGGCTCAGAAAGCCG
>CAZPHG010000025.1:2398-9464 GCA_964586585.1 uncultured bacterium
ACAATTAGTAAGGAGTTGTAAATGAATAAGTATGGTAAAAAAATATAATGCGTCATAAAAGTTATTACGGCAAATTCGGAGGCAGATTTGTTCCCGAAACCCTGATTGCGCCGTTAGAAGAATTAGCAAATAAATATTTTAAATACAAAAAAGATAAAAATTTTGTTAATGAATTAAAAGAACTTCTTAAAAATTATGCAGGCAGACCTACTCCGCTTTACTATTCAAAAAATCTTTCTTCTTACTGCGGATGTCAAATTTATCTTAAAAGAGAAGACCTCTGTCATACCGGTGCTCATAAAATAAATAATGCGATTGGTCAGATACTTCTTGCATTAAAGATGAAAAAGAAAAGAATAATAGCTGAAACCGGTGCTGGACAACATGGCGTTGCAGTAGCGACAGCTGCAGCATTAATGGGTATAAAGTGCGAAATCTTTATGGGCGCCATAGATATAAAAAGGCAATCGGAAAATGTGTTGCGGATGGAGATGTTAGGAGCAAAAATAGTTGAGGTTAATGAAGGTTCAAAAACATTAAAGGAATCCGTCAACGCTGCAATAAGGGAGTGGGTGTCTGACCCGGTTAGGACATATTATCTTATCGGCTCATGCGTAGGACCACATCCTTATCCTTTAATCGTGCGGGATTTTCAGTCGGTAATTGGTTATGAGACAAAGAGACAATTAAAGAAAGATGCCACTCATCTTGTTGCCTGTGTCGGCGGCGGTTCTAATTCTATCGGGTTATTTTATCCTTTTTTTAAGAAAAAAATAAAATTTATCGGTATTGAAGCGGCAGGCGCGGCTTCGCTTGTTAACGGAAAAGCAGGTGTTTTACATGGAGCGTTCAGTTATCTTCTTTATGATAAAAACGGGCAGATTTTAAATACTCATTCCATTGCGCCGGGACTTGATTATTCAGGTGTTGGACCTGAACATTCTTATTATAAAGATATAAAGCGGGCAGATTATTTTAAGATTTCTGACCAAAAGGCACTTCAAGCATTTAAGTGGATGATGAAAAATGAAGGTATCATTCCTGCTCTTGAAGCATCGCACGCTATTAGCTGGGCGATGAATAACAAATGGAAAAAAAATGATATAGTAGTAATATGCTTATCGGGAAGAGGAGAGAAAGATATAAATGAATTTAACCGACACCATTAATAAATTAAAAAAGAAAAATATTAAGGGATTAAGTTTCTTTTTAACGGCGGGGTATCCTTCAATGAAAGAGTTTCTTGATATATTAAAATTTATTGCACGCGAAAAACTATGTGATTTTGTTGAAGTTGGGGTACCGTTTTCCGACCCATTAGCGGATGGTCCTACCATACAGCGGACATCGGATATAGCAATTAAAAATGGGACGACATTTAATAAGATATTAATTGAAATAAAAAAAATAACTCCTCACCTTAATATGCCTCTTGTTTTAATGACTTATTTAAATCCTCTGATAGCGGGCGGCTTAAAAAAATCACTTTCACTAACAGCGGATGCCGGTTTTGATGCGGTTATTATCCCTGATTTTCCAATAGATGAATGCAAAACTGAAACTGTCAAACTGTCAACCCGGCACCCAATTGATTTGGTCTTTCTTGCTTCGCCTTTGACACCGCCAAAAAGGATTACAGAAATTTCTAAAATATCCTCTCCTTTTTTATATTACGTAAGTTCGTTTGGCGTAACAGGAGAAAGAAAAACACTTGCAGCAGATATAAAAAAGAAATTAAATATGGTTAAAAAGAAATCATTGTGTCCTGTCTATTGCGGGTTTGGCATATCAAATCCAGATCAAGCGGAGATTGTCGGAAAACATTCCGACGGAGTAATAATTGGTTCGGCATTATTAAAATTAATTAAGGGACGGCAATCTTCAGACTTTAAAGAGATTAAAAAATTTGCTATAAGTATAAGAGGCAAAAATGCCGGCGGTTAAAATATCAGGTATAACAAATTCAGAAGATGCAAAATGGGCGGCGATTTTAGGGGTGGAGTTTATATCAGTAAGCGTTATTGAACATTCTCTAAAGAAAATATCATACGATAGGGCGGAAGAAATACGGAAAAATCTGCCTTCCTATACCGCATTTATTGTAGAAACAGATGCTGATAGTTTCAATGTTAAAAAAATTGAAAACATTTGTCCAAGTTTTGTTCAGGTTAAATTAACGCAGCTCGGCGATTTCAATGAATTAGAATTAAAGATACCTGTGATATTAGAAGTGCCTTTATCTGATTTTGCAAATATAGATGCAATTGATTATAATAAAGTTGCAATGTTTCATTTGAAATTACCTGAAAACTTTAATATGGATGAATTAGGAGTTTTAAAAGAAACCTTTCTGCTGCCGCCAGCAGAAACTATTATTGAAGGCGACTGGGAACTTTCCGATATCAAGAAAGTATCGGAAATATTAAAACCTTTAGCATGGAGTATTAGGACTATTATAGAAAAATCACCGCGTAGAATTGACTATAATAAAATGAAACATTACATAAGAGAAATATCATTATGGTAAAGAAAAAACTTCCGGACGGATTATTTGAAAGATGCCCTAAGTGCCATTATTCTGTTTATACAGCTGAACTTGAAGAAAACTTTTGGGTATGTCCCAAGTGCAGTTTCTATTTCAGACTTGGCGTTCAAAAAAGATTAAAGGTTTTAATTGATGATGATACTTTTGTTGAATTTGATGCAAACCTTACAACAGCCGATCCTCTAAAATTTAAAGACACTATGGATTATAAAGATAGAGCGAAAATTTATCGTTCAAAAACAAATCTTAAAGAAGCGGCGATTTCAGGAACTACCAAAATTGGCGGTTTCAATATTATTATCTGTATTCTTGATTTTTCATTTATGGGCGGCAGTATGGGTTCTGTTGTTGGAGAAAAAGTGTGCCGCGCTGTAGGAAAAGCAATAAAAAATAAGATTCCTCTTATTATAGTTTCCTCCTCTGGCGGCGCAAGAATGCAGGAAGGTATACTTTCTTTAATGCAGATGGCAAAAACTGCTGCCTCTCTCGGCAGATTAAGCAAAGAGAAACTACCTTATTTTTCTGTAATATGCGATCCTACTTCAGGAGGAGTATCAGCTTCTTTCGCCATGCTTGGTGATGTAAATATTGCCGAACCAAATGCTCTAATTGCCTTTGCCGGACCACGTGTCATAAAACAGACAATCAAACAGGATTTACCAAAAGGATTTCAAAGGTCGGAATTTTTACTTAAACACGGAATGTTAGATATGGTAGTTGACAGGGAAGATCTTCGTTCTACTTTAATAAAATTGCTGAGATTTTTCAGTAATAATAACACAAAATAATTGTTGAAATTTCAGTTGAGCAATCTTCGGGCAGTGCTTGAAAAAATAAACTCGCCACATCTTAAACTGTCTGTGGTTGCTGTTGCCGGTACAAATGGAAAAGGTTCCGTTTCAGCGGCAATAGAATCAATCCTCCGTAAATGTTCTAAAAAAACAGGGTTATTTACATCGCCACATCTTTTTGATTTTACCGAAAGAATAAAAATAAACAATATTTCTATCACTAAAACAGCGTTGAAGCCTCTTTTAAGGAGCATAAGAAAAGGAGAAGTTAAAGCAGGAGTTTCTTTAAGCAGATTTGAAATTATTACAGCTGCCGCAATTCTTTATTTTCACCGCAAAAAATGCGATATATCAATAATGGAAGCAGGGCTTGGGGGGCGGCTGGACTCAACGAATATCTGCGAAAATAAACTTGTTTCAATTATAACTCCTGTCTCTTTGGAACATACTCAATATCTTGGAAATACAATTCATAAAATTGCAAACGAACAAGCGGGGATAATAAAAGAAAACAGTATAGTTGTTGATTTCTCAGGTGTAGATATAATATCTAAAATAGCGCACAAACGAAATTGCGTTATTTATACGCAAGGAAAGGATTATGAGGTCCAAGATATAAAATATTTTAATGACGGCAGATATTCTTTTACTTATTTTTCTAAAAAAATGACCATTAAAAATTTAAAACCGGGCTTAAGAGGAATCCATCAGTGTTATAATGCTGCTGCGGCTATTACAGCAGTTTTGGCGTTAGGGATTGAAAGTTATATTAAAGAGGGAATTTTCGAGATGACTATGCCGGGAAGAATGGAAATTTTCACTATTGCAGAAGGAAGAAAACTTTTGATAGATGTTGCACATAACCCTCATTCTTTTCAGGTATTATTTGATTTTTTAAATAGTTGGCGTCCGAAAGGCGCCTCTATTTTTCTTATAATGGGCGTTTATAAAGATAAAGATTATAAAAATATGGTTAAAATAATTACCCAGCTTATAGAAAAAGCGTGGACAATTACAACTGATAAATCTACAAGAGCTCTTGATGGTAAAAATCTTGCTGCATTTTTTAACGGCAAAGCGGAATTTATGCCGGATTTTAAAACTGCCCACAGCAAAGCTGTATCATTAATGAAATCAGGTGACCGGCTTGTTGTAAGCGGTTCTTTTTCGGTAGCAAGATCGGCGTTGGAAGCAATAAATGCATAAAATAATATTTTTCTTCTGCCTATTATTTACAAACGTTCTAATTGCAGTAGCTGGTAATGGCGTAGAAATCTCTGATATATTCGCTGATGAAATAAGATATGAACGAAAACAAGGCAGAATCTTCGCAAAAGGTAATGTAGAAATTTATTTTGAGGGTGTGCGTATTTCTGCAAATATTATTGAATATGATAGAAAAAATAATACTATTTACGCATGGGGCGATATACATTTTACTAAAGAAGAATACTCGCTAACAGCTGCTAAATTGATATATAATGTAGCAACTTCTACCGGCGTTGTTTATAATGTAAGAATTAATGCGACGCCTATCTATGTATGCGCTGATAAAATTTTTATAAAAGCAGATGGTGAATTTTTTATTCCAGCAGGCGATATCACAACCTGCAACTACATTCCGCCGTGTTATATGTTTAGGGGAAGAAGTATTCACTTAAAATTAGATTCGTGGATCCGTTCTTTACATACTTTTCTTTTAATTAGAAATATACCGGTGTTCTACTATCCTAGTTTTTTCAAAAATCTTGGACCGGAAAGATTAAAAACTGATATAAACGTAGGACAAAGCAACAGAGATGGATTTTTTTTAAGAAGTAAATTTTCTTATCCATTCACTGAACATTCAAGAAGTTATATAGGAGCAGATTTTCTGACAAAAAGAGGGATAGGTTTAAAAGCCGGTCACACTTATAGAACTTCTACCGGATTTTCAGATTTAAATATATATTATTTAAGAGAACTACATCCTCCAAAAAATAATTTAAATCTCGATATTAAGGGGTGGCAAAAAATATATAAAAATTTAATTTTTCGCTATAGAGTTGAATACACATCTGATTTTGATTTTGCTTATAACCACCTTATGAAAGAATATCGGCGGCGGAACATCTACCAGTTTGGTTTTGATTGGATGCAACAAGACTATATTATCTCGCTTTATGCAAATAAAAAAGAGACATGGAAAGATGAGCAATATATCATCAGCGATTTCATTCTCCCCGGAGCATCTTTTAAACTTCTTCCTGTTAAATTACCCGGTAGAATTAATTTCTCTGCAAATATAGATTATAAAAATCTTTATATTTCATATGATAATTGGCAATCAACACTAAACTGGTACAGCAGGCTGAGGGGTTCATACCGTCTAAATATAACTAACTCATATTCTATAACTTTATCGCCCGGTATAAAATACGAAGGTGTATGGAAAGATTCGCTTGGTTACAATGATTATTTGAATTTTTTCACAGGATTGAATCAAGGAATTTTTAATATACTGTTTTTGAATAATAAGTACACCGTGAGAACATCGCTACAATATCCATATAATATAACAAAGAATTTTTTAGAATCGGAACTGCTTTTTCAGCCTTTTAGGCAAGCAAAATTATCAATAAAAAGTTCTTATGGTTTTAGAGATAATATATCCGAACCTGTCAGTGATTTTTTTTCTTATGCTAAAATAGATTTTTCAGGATATGATATGTTTATCAGACATAGATACGATTTTCATAAAAATCAAACAACAGAATGGTTATACGAATTAAATATAGATAACTTTTCCAGAACTCGTATTAAGTATAATTATCTCTCTCCCGGGCTCATTGATATTGGGCAAAATTTTACATTTAATATAAATCCGCTTAAAATAAATATAGGAACAAGATTTCATTTAAAAGATTATAAATTTGATGAATTTATTGAACAGAGTATATCTATTGACTGGGATATGCACTGTTGGCAATCACAAATTAAACTGCTTAGGAGAAGAGAGGATATTCAATTTTGGGTTCTTTTTAATCTAACAGCATTTCCTGATAGAAAAATAGGGATATACGGAAATCCGCGGTTAAATGATTATCGTTTTCTAAAAAAATAATTCCACAGTATTTGAAAAGAAAAAATTTTTAAATACAATATAAAAATGATAAAAAATTTCATAAAAGGGATGCTTATAGGCATAGCTAATATAATCCCGGGTGTAAGCGGCGGTACATTTGCTCTTATACTTGGCATATATGACAGATTAATTCAGTCCATAGGAAAAATAGATAGAAATTTACTCATTCTAATTATTCATCCGAAAAGATTTTTTGAAGAGTTTAAGAAAAACGATGGGATATTTCTATTGGAAATAGTAGCAGGTTCTCTTCTTTCTATTGCCGCTCTATCATGGATTATGGAGTATCTTTTAATTAATCATCCCGGGTTAACTCTATCATTTTTCATCGGATTAATAGCGCCGTCAATAGCCGTTCCTTATAAAATGATAGAGAACAAAGGAATTCGGAATTTTATTTATATTTTGCCCGGTATATCTATTGTGCTTTTTATATATTTTTTCAGGACTTTTGTTCATTTATCTCAGGCCGCAACGCTTCCTGTTCTTTTTTTAAGCGGAGTTTTTGCTGTTTCGGCAATGATTCTGCCTGGTATTAGCGGATCTTTTATTCTTCTTCTAATGGGCGTCTATCAGCAAATTATTTCAAATATAAAATCATTTACC